>JBEQCD010000066.1:0-13886 GCA_041639515.1 Hydrogenophilales bacterium
GCGCTCGTGGCCTGCATGAGAAAGCTGCTGGTCATCATCAACACGATGCTGAAAAACGATTCGGCATGGAATCCAAAAATCGCCGTATCAGAGGGGTGAATCAAGACAGTTGCTGTCCCCTATTGTTCCAGTACGACGACAGCGGCCGACGCATCAGCAAGACCAGCGCAGGCATCACGACGAGCTACCTCTACGACGGCGATGCAATCCATGCCGAGTGGAGCGGCAGCATCAACGGGAATCCGGCGGCGGCGTATGTGCACGGCGCGGGCATCGACGAGCCGCTGCTCAGACTCACCGGCGCAACGAACGGCCCGTCAGCGACACAAGCAGCCTATCTGCAGGACGGCCTCGGATCGGTGATCGGACAGGCGAACACCGCAGGCACCCTGACGGCCAATCAGCGCTTCGATGCGTGGGGGAGCAAGACCAGCGCATCTGGCACGATTCCGCAGTACGGCTACACCGGCAGGGAGCCGGATGCGACGGGCCTCACCTTCTACCGGGCCCGGTACTACCACCCCGGCATCGCACGCTTCGCATCGAGAGACCCGATGGGGATGGTCGATGCGGTCAGCGGATATGCGTATGTCGCGAACAACCCCGTCAACTTCGTTGATCCTACGGGCGAAGCTCTGGACATCCTTGCGGACATCGGTTTCATCGTCTACGACATTGGCGTACTCGGCTATGACCTGTACAAAACCGGTGGCGCGAACTTCGGCGTCCATGCCACCGCGCTTGCTCTGGATGTTGGGGGAGCGGTAGTTCCGTTCGTGACGGGTGCAGGGGCTACTTACCGCGCTGGCAACAAGCTGGTGGATGTAGCCAAGCAGGCCGATAATGCAGTCCCTAGGGTCGGTACGGCTCAAACGAGGGGGACGAAAGTGCATACGGAGTTTGATAACGCACTGAAGAATGGAGCAGCAGGCCGTAATGTTTCACCAGAGGGCGCTTATCTTGGTAAGGTATCCGATGAACGTTATCGCCCCCGTGGCAGTTCAAACCCCGATGCGATTGTTGGGAATGTCGATAGACCTACAGCTGTCTTTGACCTCAAGACAGGTAAATCCGGCATTTCCAATTCGCAGATGGCGAAGTACGAACGCAACCTACCGGAAGGCACGCCGGTCTTTACCGTGACGCCAAACGGCCACAACGCGCCGCGCCCGCAAAGCATGTCGGGTATGGGTGCTTCCTTTAACACTGGTTATTTGCTGGGTGGATCACTCTACGGCGATGCCCCGGTGCCGTACCTTGGCGGGAACTCGGGAGGTGGATTGATCGATCCGCGTTTGTATAAGTAAGCCGAGTAGCAGCCATGTACAAGGCCATTGAAATCGCGCGTTTCGTTAAGCAATGCTTACAGCCACAATTGCCAATTGCTTATCAGATGTATGGGAAACGCGATCTGGTTCGGATGCGGGGGAATTTCGCGCAGCTAGTGTTAATTGCGCAAGGACGGGGACATTACCTTAGTGTTTTGCCCACTTTATATGTAGTCGGTGCCGACTTGGTTGATGAGACTATTCACCAAACTGTAAGCTTAAAAGTGAGAAGCCCTCACGATTGGTGTTTTTCCCCTGAGGCCCTTGATTTGGCTTTTGCTACCCAGATCGTCCAACAGTTGGAACGGTCACCGGTCACCACATTTGTATGTGAATTCGGAGACAAGGAAATTGACAAAGCCCTGCGCTGGTTTGGCAAAACCAGAACCCATTGGGCTGCCGATCTATTTCTCGCTTTCTTCAACATGACTCGTGGCGCGCCCACGGCGCGCAAGGACTTGGCTCGGGCTTTTCAGCTTTTCATCAAACACAGTCGTTACGCCACAGATAAGCCACCATTCGATTTCGAGGAAGCGCGTTACGCCCGCTTCAAAGAACTCGAATCCCGTCTAGACCGCCCCGACTGCATCGCGCTATGCCGGTCCGATGCCGAGGAACATGCCCGGCTGCTGAAACTGCCCCCCATCGTCTGGCCGCCAGAATGGCCGGAATCGGTGCCGCCGTGGCCGAAGGAGCCAGAGGGCCTGATCGCCAAGCTCGGTGGGATATTCGCCAGTACCGGCAAGCCGTGAACGTGGGGCCTGTCCGATATTCTGTGTAAACGGCGTTTCGTTCACAGCTGATGCTGTTAACAAAGCAGCCGTTGTTGTCCAAACAAGCCAGTGTCCGGTCCCAGTTTCGGTGCGTACAGAGTGAGTTGAGAACCCTTCGTCGCCTTTGGCCGAAAACTTGCCGGCCGGAAGGACGCCTCGTCTCAACTAAAACCCGCCTTTCACCCAGGCAGTTCGCTACAGTCCATCAACGAGTTTCTGCATGAACGCCGCATGGCGCGCTTCGGCTTGCTGAAACCGGGCGATCAGCTGTTCGGCGTCGGGGGTGAGCCGGCTGCCGGCGGGGCCGCTTTCCACCAGCGTGGAACCCCAGGCGGAGTTCATCGCGTCGACGGCGTCCCACGCGGCCTTGTAGCTCATCTTCATGGCCTTGGCGGCCTTGGAGATGGAGCCGGTTTCGCGGATGCGCTGGAGCAACTCGACCCGGCCGCGACCGAGGAAGTTGCGGCCGTCCAGAGTGAGCCAGAAGCGGCCGTCGGCTTGCAGGGCAGGGGGCATGGCCGGAGTGTAACAAACGACCATTGCGGCGGTCACACGGGCAGGCCGACAATTCCGACCGGCTATCCACGCATATCTGCTTGGGTTTGTATTCGGATCAAGCACACGGGCAGGCCGACAATTCCGACCGGCTATCCAGGAGACCATCATGAAAAAACTCATCGCTTTATTCGCCCTTGTTTGCCTGCCGTTTTCGGCGCTGGCGGCGGAGGGGTTCACCGTGGTGTTCAAGGCGCAGGGTGCGTTCGAGGATGTGCGCGACCTGGTACAGGCATCCATCGAGGGCAAGGGCCTGAAGATCAACCACACCAACCAGATCGCCGGGATGCTGGAGCGCACGGGCAAGGATCTCGGCGCGACGAAGCAGGTGTACGGGCACGGCGAGCAGTTCGAATTCTGCAGCGCGACGATTTCGCGCGCGATGATGGAGGCCGATCCGCATGCGATCGTGATGTGTCCGTACATCGTGTCGGTGTACACGATTCCCGGTGACAAGACGGTATATGTCGCCTATCGCAAGCCGGCGGCGACGAAGAACCCGGCGCTGCAGAAGGCGCTGGCGGAGGTGGAGAAGCTGCTCACCGAGATCATCCAGGACGCGCTGTAAGCGCATTCGATCGGAGTTGGATGGAGCCTGTCTGATTGTCGGGAAAGTATTCCCGACCTACGGCTAGAATGTGCGCATGAGATTCCGCGCCGTATTCCAGACATGACCGCATTTTTAGCTGTAGGCATCGGCGCGGCGCTGGGTGCGTGGATGCGCTGGAGCCTGGGCCTGTGGTTGAATCCGGTGTTTCCCTCGATGCCGCTGGGCACGCTGGCGGCAAACCTTGTGGGCGGCTATTGCATCGGTCTGGCCATCGCCTGGTTTGCGGAACACCCCGGCGTGCCGCCCGAGGCGCGGCTGTTTCTCATCACCGGCCTTTTAGGCGGGCTGACCACGTTTTCCACGTTTTCCGCCGAGGTCGTCGGCGCGCTGATGCGCGGGCTGTGGCTGACCGGCGGGCTGATCGCCTTTACCCACATGCTCGGTTCGTTCGCAGCCACGGGGCTGGGGTTCTACACGATGAGGCTATTCAAATGAGCCGGGTTCAAACAAGCACGGTCTGCCTGCAACTCTTCGTTACCGAGGCGCATCGCCACCACGGCAAGCTCACGTATGAATGGCTGCTCGACCAGGCGCAGGCGGCGGGCATTCAGGGCGGGTCGGCTTTCCAGTCGATTGCCGGTTTCGGCCGCCATGGCCGGCACGATGCGGGCTTTTTCGAACTGGCGGGGGAACTGCCGGTGGTGGTGCAGTGTTTCGCGCAGGATGCTGAGGTCGACGCGCTGCTGAAGGCGGTGTCGGACGCAGGACTCAAGCTGGCTTACGCGAAGCTCCAGGCTGAATTCGGCTTCACCGGCTGATGGTTGGCGTAGGCGCCGATGCCCTGGCCGGGTTAGACCTGGCTTGGTTCGACCAGATCATTCTGCTGGTTGCCTCGCTGGCGGCCAATTTCCTGTCGGCGCTGTCGGGCGGCGGGGCAGGGCTGATCCAGTTTCCCATCCTCATCTTCCTCGGCCTGCCCTTCGGCGTGGCGCTGGCCACGCACAAGATCGCCAGTGTGGCGCTCGGGCTGGGGGCCACGATCCGGCACCTGAAAACCTCGCATCTCGAACGCCATTTCTCGCTCATCATCCTGGGCGCGGGCCTGCCCGGCGTGGTGCTCGGCGCGTTCACCATTCTGCAGATTCCGGAGCGCGCGGCCACGCTGGCGCTGGGCTGGCTGACCCTGGGACTGGGCGTGTATTCGGTGTTCAAGCCCCGGCTCGGCATGGACCATGCGCCGCGCCACCAGCGCGGGCCCGGCCTGTGGCTGGGCATGGCGGGCCTCTTCGGCGTGGGCTTTCTCAACGGTTCGATCACCAGCGGCACGGGGCTGTTTCTCACCCTCTGGCTGATCCGCTGGTTCGGCCTCGACTACACCCGCGCGGTGGCCTACACGCTGATCCTGTGCGGGCTGGTGTGGAACGGCACCGGCGCGCTGGTGCTGGGCACGATCGGTACGGTGGCGTGGGGCTGGATGCCGGCGCTGCTGGTGGGTTCGGTCGTCGGCGGCTACCTCGGCAGCCATTTCGCGATCATGAAGGGCAACCTGTGGATCAAGCGCGCCTTCGAGACCGTGACCATCCTCATCGGCCTGAAGCTGATCCTGGGATGAGGGGCGTTGCGGCGGGAAGGGATTCCCGCCCTACGGCAAACCCACCGATGCGTCTTGTTTTGTAGGTCGGCAACACTTTGCCGACGTGGCGTTAGCGCGGAATCCGGCAGTGTCGGAAAGGGATTCCCGCCCTACGGGCGATGTGCGTGCATGTTTTGGGGTACACGCGCGCACATCGCTTTTAATTGCCGGAAGCTTCCTGTTCCATGCGCAGGTACTGGTTGTAGGCGTTCACGCGGTTGGATTCGTTGAAGGCCGGCATCTTGCGATACATCGACCAGTCGGTCTGTTCGTAGGCTTCTTCAAAAGGGATGAAATCGCGCGTGGCCTTGCCCATTTCCTGGCGCAGGTATTTCAGGTAATCGCGGATGAACACCAGGTCTTTTTGCGGATTGCGCGAGGGCGCACCGTGTCCGGGCACGAGAATTCCGGGTTTGAGTGCGATGAGCGTGTCCAGCGCGCCGATCCAGGCGCGGCTGTCGGCATCGCCCACAAAGGGCACGCGGCCGCGAAAGACCAGGTCGCCGGAATACAGCACGCCATCTTCCTTCACGATCATGGCCATGTCTTCGCTGGAGTGGGCGGGGCCTACATAGCGCAGCATGAAATGCACGCCGCCCATTTCAAAATCGGTGTCGCCTGCCAGGAAGCGGTCGGCTTCGAGCAGACGGGTCTGGTCGTCCACCCAGGGAAACAGGGCTTCCTTGCGCTGGGCCAGTCGGTCGGCCGCGCCTTCGCTGCGGGTCTGGCCTTCGGCCATCCTGTGCGCCCAGATTTCCGCGCCCAGCGCCTTGAACACCTGCAGGCCGTAGAAATGGTCGGCATGATAGTGACTGACGATCACGCGCTTGATCGGTTGTTTGGTGACCTTGCGGATTTCGGCCACCAGTCTTTCCGCCAGTGGCGGCGAGGCCAGCGCGTCGAACACCACCACGCCTGCCTTCGTCACGACGAAGCCGGCATTGGACATGAAGCCCTGGTTCACGCTGGAAGCCGCACCCGGCAGGCCCTGCACGAAATAGCTGTGCTTGCCGAGTTTGACGGCCTTCATGGGCACGGTAATGGCGCGGGCGGCGTCAGCCGCGTGGGCAAACGGCAACCAGCCGGCCAGGACAACAACAAAAAACAGGCGTGCGAGCATGGGCATCTCCGGTAAGGGAGCTGGATTATAGACAGCACGGGCGGGCGGCCGTGCCACGCCGGCTGTGGTATCTTCGAACCGCAACAAGTAAGGGATAGACAAGGTGTTCAAGAAACAGTGGCCGGCCTTTCTGCTGGCATTCGTGCTGCCCCTGCTGGGGGTGTTCTGGTGGTGGGGCGGCTTTGCGACCGTCAGCGTGTCCGAGGCCGATGCCGGGCCGTACCGCTACGCCTATCTGGAATACGACGGCCCCCTGAACAACATGCGCAAGTCGCAGCGCCGCGCGCTGGATGAATTCAACGCCGCGCGCGTGCCGGCCGGCGACACCATTACCGTGCTGTTCACCGACCCACGTGCCGACAATGGCAAGGTGCGCGCGCATGTGGGCTACCTGCTGGGCGATACCGCCGCCGTGCCCAACGGCCTGAAGGAAGGACGCATCGAACGCCGGCCGGTCACCCGGGCGCAGGTGCAGGCCGTGGTGCTGCTGGCACCATCCAAGGCCTATCAGGCGCTGGCCAACCATCTGGAGGCACAGGGCCGCAGCATCGTCATGCCCACGGTGGAGCTGTACCGGCCGGGCGGCGAGGCGGATCGCATCGGCACCTTTACCCTGGAAATCAATCGCTGATGGCTTTCTTTTCCATCCTCACGGCAGTGGCGCTCGAACACTGGCGGCCCCTGCGCCAGCCACTGCCGCACTATCAGCAATACGGGCGGTTCACGCAATGGCTGGAGCGGCGCTTCAATGCAGGCGAATACAGCCATGGCGCAATTGCCTGGGGGCTGGCGGTGCTGCCCTTGCTGGCGGTCGTGGCGCTGGTCTACTGGGTGTTGAGCGGCATTGCGCCCTTTCTGGGGTGGCTGTGGAACGTGGCCGTGCTCTACGCCACGCTGGGGTTCAAGTACTACAGCGACGATGCCGAGCGCATTGCCCGTCTGCTGCGGGACGGCGACCTCGACGCGGCACGCCGGCATCTGGCGGAATGGCGTGGTGGCGACACCAGCCAGTTCTCGGCCGATGAACTCACGCGCGTGGCCATCGAGCAGACGCTGGCCGCAAGCCACCGCCAGATGTTCGGTGTGCTGATCTGGTTTGCCGTGCTGGTTCCGCTGGGGCCGGTGGGGGCAGTACTCTTCCGCGCGGGCTCGATACTCGACCGTCGCTGGGCGGGGGCGGGTGGACGCTTTGGCAGCTTTGCCCGGCGCGCCTTCCATGCCATCAACTGGCTGCCGGCCCGGCTCACCGCGCTCACTTACGCCGTGGCCGGCAATTTCGAGGATGCCACCTATGCCTGGCGCACCCAGGCCGAAACCTGGCCCGAGCCGGAAGAAGGTGTGATCGTGGCAGCCGGTGCCGGTGCCATGGGCATGAAGCTTGGGCAGTCCGTGAACGTGGGCGGGGAAACAGTGTGGCGGCCTGACCTGGGCACCGGCCAGTCGCCCGATGCCGATTGCATCGACAGCGCCGTCAGCATGATCTGGCGCGGCCTCGTGATCTGGCTGGTGGCGGGTCTGCTGGTCGTCGTTGCAGGCTGGGTTGCTTAAGACCATCCATGCTCAACGCGCTCTGGATCGGCTTCTTTCTGGTTGCCTTCCTGATTGCGCTGTTCAAACTGCTGGTCCTGGGCGACGCCGGGATCATGGCGGCGCTGGTGAAGGCGCTGTTCGACAGCAGCAAGACCGCCTTCGAGATTGCCCTGGGACTCACCGGCGTGATGGCGCTTTGGCTGGGCGTGATGAAAATCGGCGAACGCGCGGGCATGCTGGACGTGCTGACGCGTGGCCTGACACCGCTGTTCCGCCGCCTGTTTCCCGACGTGCCGCCCAACCACCCCGCGCTCGGGGCCATGACCATGAACATGGGGGCCAACATGCTGGGGCTGGACAACGCGGCCACCCCGCTGGGCATCAAGGCGATGCAGGAACTGCAAACGCTCAACCCGTCGAAGGACACCGCGAGCGACGCGCAGATCCTGTTTCTCGTCATCAACACCGCGTCGGTCACGCTGCTGCCGGTGACGATCTTCACCTATCGTGCGCAACTGGGCGCGGCCGACCCCACGGACGTGTTCGTGCCGCTGCTCATCACCACCTACATCGGCACACTGGTGGGCTTGTTCGTCACCGGCTTCTTCCAGAAGCTGCATCTGTGGAACCGCGTGACCCTTGCCTATCTGGGCGGGGCGACGGCACTGGTGGGCGGTCTGGTCGCGTATTTTTCCAGTCTGCCGGCCGCCGAGATGACGCGCCAGTCGTCCATTCTCAGCAATCTGGTGTTGTTCGGGCTGATTGTCAGTTTCTTGCTGATGGCGGTGAAGAACCGTGTGAACGCCTACGAAGCCTTCGTCGAAGGGGCGAAAGAAGGCTTTCATACCGCTGTCACGATCATTCCGTATCTTGTCGCCATGCTGGTCGCCATTGCCGTGTTCCGCGCCAGTGGTGCGCTCGACCTGCTGATGAACGCCGTGCGCGGTGCGGTGCAGGGTCTGGGCTTTGACGCGCGCTGGGTCGATGCACTGCCGACCGCACTGATGAAACCCTTTTCCGGCAGCGGCGCACGCGCGATGATGATCGACACCATGCAGACCCACGGGGCCGATTCCTTCGCCGGCCGGCTGGCTTCCATCGTGCAGGGCAGCACCGAAACCACGTTCTACGTGCTGGCGGTGTATTTCGGCGCGGTGGGCATCAAGCGGGTGCGCCACGCCGTGGCCTGTGGCCTGATCGCCGACGTTGCCGGCGTGCTTGCTGCCGTCGGCATGGCTTATCTGTTTTTTGGTGCGGTTGCATGAAAACCTACGACACCCTCGCCGCCGTGGATCTCGGCTCCAACTCCTTCCGCCTCGAAGTGGCGCGCGTGTCGGGTGACCAGCTCTATCCGCTCGATTCGCTGAAGGAAACCGTGCGCCTTGCCGGCGGACTCAGCGACGACAAGCGGCTCGACGACGCCACGCAGGCGCGCGCGCTGGCCTGTCTGCACCGTTTCGGCGAGCGTCTGCGCGGCCTGAGCCCCGAGGCGATCCGCTGCGTGGGCACCTCGGCGCTGCGGGTGGCCAAGAATGCCGACGAATTCATTCCCAAGGCCGAGATTGCGCTGGGGCATCCCATCGAGATCGTCGCCGGCCGTGAGGAAGCCCGGCTCATCTACCTCGGCGTGGCGCATTCGCTGCCGGCCTCGCCCGACCGCCGGCTGGTGGTCGACATCGGCGGCGGCTCCACCGAATTCATCATTGGCCATGGCTTGAAGCCGCACGAACGCGAAAGTCTGCACATGGGCTGCGTCAATTTCTCGCGGCGCTTCTTTGCCGATGGCGTCATCGACAAGACTGCGCTCAAGGCAGCCGAAGTGGCGGCGCGCGTCGAAGTCGAACGCATCACCCGCGAATTCTCACGCGGAAACTGGCAGCAGGCTGTCGGTTCGTCCGGCACCGCGCGGGCACTGCGTGAATTGCTGGAACAGAACGGCTGGTCGGCGCGCGGCATCACCGCAGACGGGCTGGACAAGCTGCGCGCGCAGTTGCTCAAGGCCGGGCATGTCGACGCGCTGGACCTGCCCGGCCTGTCGCGCGACCGCCGGCCGGTGATCGCCGGCGGCTTTGCCATCATGGCGGGGCTGTTCGCCGAACTCGGCATCGAGCAGATGGATGTGGCCGAGACCGCCATGCGCGAAGGCATCCTCTACGACCTGCTGGGGCGTTTCCACAAGCAGGACATGCGCGAGGCCACGGTGGACGAATTCATGCGTCGCTATCACATCGATACGCAGCAGGCGGCCCGCGTGAAACGGGTTGCGCACAAGCTCCTGAGTGCGTCCGGCAGCCCCGCTGACGAGAACGCGCTGCGCTTTCTGGACTGGGCAGCGCGACTGCACGAGATCGGGCTCTCGGTTTCGCACGGCGGCTATCACCGGCACTCGGGTTACATCCTCGAAAACGCCGACATGCCGGGCTTTTCGCGAACCGAGCAGGCGCGGCTGGCGCTGCTGGCGCGCGCCCAGCGCGGCGCGCTGGTGAAGGTGCCGGAATTTGCCGAGGGGCGGGTGTCGGAGGCCGACCGCTTGCTGGTCTGGCTGCTGCGACAGGCCGTGATCCTCTGCCGCAGCCGCGCCGAACCCCGGCTCCCGGACGTGAAGGTGGACCTGACCGGCAAGCGTATCCGCCTGGAACTGCCCGAAGGCTGGCTGGAACGCCGCCCGCTGACCCAGCGCGCGCTGGATGAAGATGCCGTGCACTGGCACGCGGTCGGCACGCGCTACATGTTTGCCTGACTGTTCTGTCAGCCGAAGCGATAGTGCTTGCGGATCGGTTCGATGATCTGCCACTTGCAGATCAGCCCGGACTCGAACCGCACCAGATCACCCGCCCCGATTTCCACGGCCGCGCCGCCTTCGGGTGTGACGATGGCGTGACCCGCGACGATGTAGCTGGTTTCATCCTCGAAGTATTCCCAGGGGAAGGTCGACACGCCCTTTTCCCATACCGGCCAGCGCCGAACCCCGAGCAGGGTCAACTGCGTTTCACCCGGTGCCGGGTCGACGACGATGCGGCTCATGGCATGCCCTTGGGACGTGTGCTCCTTTGTGTATAGCACGCGGTCTTGTCAGGGGCATCCCGCCCGGGTAAGGGCCTGCAGGGTCTGGCCTTCCGCATCCACGACGAAGGCCGCCACGCCCAGCTGGTTGCTCTGCCAATCCGGCCGCAGTGTGAACCGGTGACGGGTATCGCCCGGCTGGAATGGCCCGGCCAGCGTCCGCACCACGTAATCGTGGCGCAGGGTGCGGGCTGCATTCTCGCCAGCCGTCACGCGCGACACCAGGCGGTTTTCGTACAGGGCAAGATAAAGCTGTGCGCCCCGTGTTGCCGGCGTGGCGGCCAGTCGGCTCAGGGTGCGCGTGTCGATCTGGGCGGGGCTGTGGGTGAGGGTGAGCTCAAGAGTGACGGGCGGGGCAGCCGATCCGGCAGCGGGCAGTCCGCGATGCCAGTTACGCCAGTCGTCTCCGTCCAGCATCACCTGCGGCGTGTAGATCCAGCCCAGTCCCCGGTTGCGTACCCGCTGGCGCTGGCTGAACGCCGCCTGGCCATAGGGATCGCGCCAGCCCAGGCGGTCCCAGTAATCGACGTGATAAGCCAGCGGCACGATGGCGGGCGAAGCCGGCAGGGCCGACAGCCAGCGGTCTGCCGGCGGGCAGGAGCTGCATCCTTCCGAGGTGTAGAGCTCGATCAGGCGGGCCTGGGTGTTGCCGCTGGACGATGTGCAGACGGCGGCATGGACGGCAGGCGTCACGCCAAGGCAGAGCAGGATGAACAGGGGGTGCATGAGACTCTCCGGTAGTTTCAGGAGTAGTCGGCTTGGGCAGGATTGACTTACAGCCCTTCAGACCGGAGACGCCTGTCCGATAAACAACACTATAAAAATGGTCAATGGACGGGAGGATGCGAATGGAACTGCAAGACGCCCTGGTCAGGCATCTGGACTGGAAAGTACGCCTGAGGACGGCGCTGGCGGAGAATCGTCCCCTCGATGTCGAGGCGGCATCCGACCACGAACACTGTGCGCTCGGGCGCTGGCTGACAGGGGAAGCAGCGGCACGATACGGACATTTGCCGAGCTACCGGGCGTGCTGTGCGCATCACGAGCAATTTCACGAAGAAGCCGGGCAGGTGGTGCGCTGCATCGCCGAACAGCACAAGGCGGAAGCCCTGGCCAGGCTGGCCATGAGCGGCGCGTTCTCGAACGCGTCGAGCGTGCTCATCGAATCCCTCAAGCGCTTGCGGGAAGACGCAAAACACCAGGATTGGGCTGACGCCCGGCGTCAAAAAGGGCTCCCGTAGCGAGAGCCCTGCTCAAACCTGCCAATCCGCAGCGAATCGATTTCGCTGGGACAAGCGATCGATCAGGCCTCGGGCTCGCGCTGCGGCAGCGGGACTTCGCGCGAGGGCGATATGGTCGAGATCGCGTGCTTGAAAATCATCTGGGCTGCCTGATCCTGGCCCTTGAGCAGCACCACGAACTGATCGAAGGATTCGATCCGGCCCATGAGCTTGATCCCGTTGACCAGAAACACGGACACCGGGATGCGCTCCTTGCGCAGGGTGTTGAGGAAGACATCTTGCAGGTGGTTGTATTCTTTGTTCGCCATGATGGGTCCCTGTCTAAATGGGGAGACGACCTCGCCTCCCGTTCATTATTCGCTCTTTATTCGATTTTTGCACCGGCGCGCGCGGCACTGATGGCGTCGCGGATGCGCTGCTGCTGAACCTGTTTGACGATCTCGCCGCGCACCACGTCCAGCGGGGGCAGTTCGCCCTTGCGCACGTCGTCGAGGCGGATGATGTGGTAGCCGAACTGGGTCTTCACCGGTGTCCTGGAGGTTTCTCCCTTTTTCAGGGCCACCATGGCGTCGGAGAATTCCTTTGCATACGCGCCCCGGTCAGCCCAGTCGAGCGCGCCGCCGTTCTTGGCCGAGCCGGCATCCTTGGAGAACTTCTTGGCCAGGTCTTCGAACTTGGCCTTCTTGCCCAGGTCGGCAATTATCTTTTTCGCCTCGGCTTCGGTCTTTACCAGAATGTGGCGGGCGCGGTATTCCATTTCGGCCGGTTCGGCCTTGGCCTTGTCGTAGACGGCCGTGATTTCGGCGTCGGTCACCGGATGGGTCTTCACGTAGTCTTCCAGATAGGCCTTGGCCAGCATGTCCTTGCGGCGGATGTCCATCGCGGCCGCGAGGTTGGCCCCCTTGTCGATGCCCTTGTCGATGGCGGCGCGGGACAGCAGTTCCAGATTGATCAGCGATTCACGCACGCGGGTGTCAAGTTCCGGCGAAGCCGGCTGGCCCTGCGCCATCTCGCGCTTGACGAGTTCGCCGTAGAGCGCGGGGATTTCCTTGCCGTTGACGACAGCCAGCGGCTTGGCCGGGTCGGCTGCCGGCGTCTGGGCCTGCGCCAGCGGGGTCAGGGCCAGCAGGAGCAGGGCGGGGAGGGTGGCAAAACGCATGTGGAATCCTTTCAAAGTTCTTCCGGGGTCAGTGCGGAAATCGACAGCGCGTGAATGTCGCGCTGCATCAGTTCGCCCATGGCTTCGTAAACCAGACGATGCCGGGCGAGGGTGGAAAGCGTACGGAATTTTGGTGACACGATGGTGAGATTGAAATGCCCGCCTCCGCTGGCCGCGCCGGCGTGGCCGCGATGCGCCGCGCTGTCATCTTCCAGGGTGTAGCTTTCGGGTTCCAGCGTGGCCAGGCGTTCACGAATGCGGTCGGCGGTGTTCATGCGGGCAGCACCTTCTTGAATGGCTTGACGCTCACGCTTGCGTATACGCCGGTGGCCACGTAGGGATCGGCGTCTGCCCAGCCCCGGGCGGCGGCCAAGGAATCGAATTCAGCCACGATCAGGCTGCCGGTAAACCCGGCCGGGCCGGGGTCGGCGCTGTCGAGTGCGGGAAACGGGCCGGCGAGGAGCAGCTTGCCTGCTGCCTGAAGCGCATTCAGGCGTTCAAGATGGGCGGGACGCGCTGCGAGACGGCGTTCGAGACTGTCCGGCACATCCTGTCCGACAATGGCGTAGAGCATTATTGCTTTTCTTCCTTATCCATATATTTGGCGAGCATCATGCTCTGTCCGATCACGAACACCAGCATGAGTCCCAGGCTGCCAAAAAGCTTGAAGTTGACCCAGGTATCGGTCGAGAAGTTGAAGGCGACAAGCAGATTTGCAACCCCCATGAAGGCAAAAAATCCGCCCCAGCTGGCATTCAACCGACTCCAGGCCGCGTCGGGAAGTTCCATCTGCGTGCCCATCAGGCTCTTGATCACGTTGCGGCCAAACAGCGTGGCCCCCAGAATGATGGCGGCAAAGATCCAGTACAGCACCGTGGGCTTCCATTTGATGAAGGCCTCGTCGTGCAGCCACAGCGTGGCCCCGCCGAACACC
>JBEQCD010000067.1:0-13880 GCA_041639515.1 Hydrogenophilales bacterium
GAGTGCAGCGACTGGTAGCCGTTGGCCTTGGGGATGGCGATGTAATCCTTGAACTTGCCTGGAATGGGTTTGTAGAGCGCGTGCAGCGCACCCAGCGCGAGATAGCAGTGTGGCTGGTCGCGCACCACCACGCGGAAGCCGTAGATGTCGAACACCTCGGAGAACGCCAGGTTCTTTTCCTGCATCTTGCGGTAGATGCTGTACAGGTGCTTCTCGCGGCCGCTGATCGTGGCCTCGACGCTCGCCTGATCGAGCTTTTCCTGCAACGCGATCTTGATCTTTTCCACCAGTTCGCGGCGGTTGCCGCGTGCCGATTTCACCGCCTTGGCCAGCACCTGGTAGCGGTTCGGATGCTGGTAACGGAAACCCAGGTCTTCGAGTTCCTGATACACCGCGTGCAAGCCCAGGCGGTTGGCAATGGGCGCGTAGATTTCCAGGGTTTCGCTGGCGATGCGCTTGCGCTTTTCCGGCGGCATCGCGCCCATGGTGTGCATGTTGTGCAGGCGGTCGGCGAGCTTCACCAGGATCACGCGCACGTCCTGCGCCATCGCCAGCAGCATCTTGCGGAAGTTTTCCGCCTGCGCCTGCTGCTCCGATTCGAAAGCCAGCTTGTCGAGCTTGGACACGCCCTCGACCAGCAGGGCCACGGCTTTGCCGTAGCGCGCCTCGATTTCGCCTGCGGTGGCGGGCGTGTCTTCCACCACATCGTGGAGCAGGGCGGCCGCCAGCGTCTGAGCATCGAGATGCCAGCCGGCCAGAATGCCGGCCACGGCCAGCGGGTGCGAAATATAGGGTTCGCCGCTCTTGCGGAACTGCCCTTCGTGGGCGCGGCGGCTGAATTCGTAGGCGTCTTCGATGACGTCCACATCGCTGGCCGGCAGGTAGGCCAGCGCGGGACGCAGCGCGTCGAAGGCGTGCGTCATCGCCGGTGCCGGGTCAGCAGGCACCGGCGTATCGGGAAGCGACGCCTCAGGCGCGACCCCGGTTGAGGATTTCACGTCCGACCTTGCCGGCAGCGATTTCACGCAGCGCGGTGACGACAGGTTTGTCTTTCGATTCGACCATGGGCTGAGAGCCCTGGGCCAGCTGGCGCGCACGGTAGGTGGCGGCAAGCGTGAGTTCGAAACGGTTTGGGATCATGTCGATGCAATCGTCGACGGTGATACGTGCCATGCGGATTCTCCTGCGAGGATTCAGTTGCGGCGGAAGGCTTCTAACAGCGAGGCATGCTGCTTGAGCTGGCGAGGGCCTTCGAGGCGGATGCTGCGGGTGACGGCGATCAGGTCGGCGAGCGCATGATCGAAGTCATCGTTGACGATTATATAGTCGAACGCCCCGGCATGAGAGACATCGTCGGCGGCGGCGGCCAGCCGACGCTCGATGACCTCCTCGCTGTCCTGGCCTCGGCCCGTGAGGCGGGTGCGGAGGGCGTTGAACGATGGCGGCAGGATGAACACCGAGCGCGAATCCGGGAAATGCTGTTTCACCTGCGCGGCCCCCTGCCAGTCGATTTCCAGCAGCACGTCATGGCCGGTGTGCAGGTCCTGCGCGATGCTGCCCTTGGACGTGCCGTAGAAATTGCCGTAGACCTCGGCGTGTTCGAGGAACTCGCCCTCTGCCAGCATGTGCTGGAAACGGTCGCGCTGGACGAAGTGGTAATCGCGTCCGTCGGTTTCACCCGGGCGCGGCGCGCGCGTGGTGAAGGACACGGACAGGCGTATCGCCGGGTCGGCCTTGAGCAGTGCCTTGACGAGGCTGGTCTTGCCCGCGCCGGAGGGGGCGGAAACGACGTAGAGCACGCCGATGCGGTTTGCATTCATGAGAAAAGTCCGGGAGTCATTCGATGTTCTGTACCTGCTCGCGCATCTGTTCGATCAGTACCTTGAGTTCGAGCGAGGTGCGTGAGGTTTCGACGGCAGCCGATTTCGAGCCCAGGGTGTTGGCCTCGCGGTGCAGTTCCTGCATCAGGAAATCGAGCCGCTTGCCCACGGGGCCAGTCTGGTCGAGCACGCGGCGGACTTCGCCGAAGTGGGTCTCCAGCCGCGACAGCTCTTCGTCGATGTCGAGTTTTTGCGCGATCAGCGCCAGTTCCTGCGCCAGCCGTTCATGCCCGGCTTCACCGAGCGTTTCGCGCAGCCGGGTGGCCAGCTTGTCCTGCTGGGCGGCCGCCAGGGCAGGCAGCAGCGGTTTCAGCGTGGCCACCTGCGCTTCGGCCGCAGCCAGGCGGTCGAGAATGTGCTGGCGCAGCTTGGCCCCTTCGCGCAGCCGGCTGGTAGCAAGCTCGTCCAGCGCCGCCTGCATGGCTATGAGCGCGGCTTCGGTGAGCGAGTCGGTCGACTGGGTGGCGCTGGGCAGGGTACCGGGCCAGCGCAGCACCTCGTTCACGGAAAGCGGTCTGGCGTCGGGCAGGCGGGCCAGAACCGCTGCCTGCCACTCGGCCAGGTGCTCAAGAATCGCCGGATTCGGGCCGTTATCCTGCGAGGCGGCGGCAAGCGGCGTGATGCTGATGCGGCATTCGACCTTGCCGCGCGTGAGGCGCTGCTGAAGGTGTTCACGCAGCTTCGGTTCGAGCACGCGGCACTCGTCGGCCAGGCGGAAATGCAGTTCGAGGTAACGCTGGTTGACGCTGCGCAGATCGACGCTGACGCTGGCATGTTCGAGGTTGAAGCTATGGGCGGCGAACCCGGTCATGCTGGCGGTCATGGACACTAGACGGTAAGTTACGGAAATGCGCCGGAGCGGAGCCGGCGAAGAAAGATAATAGACGTTCGAATATGGCGACTCAACCCAACCAGGCGCTGCCCAACGGCTACAGGCTGAACGAATACACCGTCGTCCGCAAGATCGGCGGCGGTGGCTTCAGCATGGTCTATCTGGCGCGCGACGAGGCCAACCAGCCGGTCGCCATCAAGGAATACCTGCCGGGCGCGCTGGTGCTGCGCACCGAAGGCTCGGTGCTGGTGCAGGCCAATTCGTCCGAGAACAACGCCATCTTCCGCCACGGCATGAAATGCTTCTTTGAAGAAGGCCGGGCGCTGGCGTGCATCAACCATCCCAACGTGGTGCGTGTGATCAACTTCTTCCGCGCCAACGACACCGTCTACATGGTGATGCGCTTCGAGCGCGGCAAGACCCTGCAACAGCATATCCAGGCCAATCGAGGCACCATCCGCGAAAGTTTCATCCGCCGCGTGTTCGCGCAGCTGCTCAATGGCCTGCGTGAAGTGCACACCCACAAGTTGCTGCATCTGGACATCAAGCCGTCCAATCTGTACATCCGCCTCGATGGCTCGCCCGTGCTGATCGATTTTGGCGCGGCCCGGCAAACGCTCACGCAGGAAGAGAGCAAGCTGCAACCCATGTACACGCCCGGCTTTGCCGCACCCGAGCAGTATCACAACCGCGAGCGCCTGGGGCCGTGGACCGACATCTACAGCGTGGGCGCAAGCCTGTATGCCTGCCTGGCGGGCTATCCGCCGCAGGCCGCCGATGCCCGCCTGCTCAACGACAAGCTGGTGCCTGCCACCACCAACTGGCGTGGCCAGTATTCCGACCAGCTGCTGGAAACCATCGACAGCTGCTTGAAGCTCAACTACATGGAACGGCCGCAAAGCGTCTTCAGCCTGCAGAAGGTGCTGATGGACCGTTCGGCCATGGAAACGAAACGCCCGTCATTGCTGGGCAGCCTGAAACGCACCCTGGGCAAGGATTTGTTCTAGAGTACCGGCCATGAAATTTACAATCTATCAAGCTTCCCGCCAGGGCGGACGCAAGAACAACGAAGACCGCGTGGCGTACTCCTACAGTCGGGACGCACTGATGATGGTGGTGGCCGACGGCATGGGCGGTCACATGCACGGCGAAATCGCCGCACAGATTGCGGTGCAGACGCTCACCGACCAGTTCCAGAAACAGGCCAAGCCCCGGCTGGCCGATCCCCGTGCCTTCCTCTCCGACACCATCACCCGCGCGCACTACGCCATCAACGATTACGCCGTCGAACAGGACCTGCTGGAAATTCCCCACACCACCGTGGTTGCCGCCGTGGTGCAGGACAACACCGCCTACTGGGCGCATGTGGGCGATTCGCGCCTGTATCTGTTCAGCGATGGCGGACTCATCGCCCGCACCGAAGACCACACGGCCGTGGCCCAGCTGGTGCGCGACGGCCTCATCACCGAAGAAGAAGCCGGCCACCATCCCGAACGCAACAAGGTCTCCAACTGTCTGGGGGGTTATGTGATCCCGCAGGTGGAATGCGCCACGCCCATCCCCCTGCACGACGCAGACACCCTGCTGCTGTGCACCGACGGCATCTGGGGCATGGTCAACGCACACGAGCTCTCCGCGCTGATCAACGCCTACACGCTGGAAGACGCCGTGCGCCATCTCATGGACCACGCCGAATTTCGCGGCGGCGAACACGGCGACAACCTCAGCCTGGTGACCATGACCTGGGGCGAAGCGCGCATGCCCAGCAAGGACGCAATTTCCACCCTGGCGTTGCCCTCCGGCGGCGTCACCACCCAGATCAACGCCCTGCGCCCGGTACCCGGCGCGGCCGTGGTGTCCGACGACGAAATCGAACGCGCCATCGCCGAAATCCAGCAGGCCATCCAGAAGATTTCCACCAAGTAAGTCACGGTGTCGGGTGGGGCAGGCGCGGTAGAATCGCGCTTTGCCTTTTTCGGGGTTTTGCCATGTCCACCCTCATCCGTCCTAGCGGCCGCACGCCCGATGCGCTGCGCCCCCTGTCGTTTACCCGCGCTTACACCAAACACGCCGAAGGCTCGGTGCTGGTGGCCATGGGCGACACTCGCGTGCTGTGTACCGCCAGCGTGCTGGAGAAAGTGCCGCCGCACAAAAAGGGTAGCGGTGAAGGCTGGGTCACGGCCGAATACGGCATGCTGCCGCGCTCCACCTACACCCGTACCGACCGCGAAGCCGCACGCGGCAAGCAGAGCGGCCGCACTCAGGAAATCCAGCGTCTCATCGGCCGCAGCCTGCGTGCCGTGGTTGATCTGAAAAAGCTCGGTGAACGCACCATTCACCTCGATTGCGACGTGCTGCAGGCGGATGGCGGCACCCGCTGCGCCAGCATCTGCGGCGCGTATGTGGCTGTGGCTGACGCGGTGGCAGGGCTGCTTGCCGCAGGCAAGCTCGCTGAATCGCCGCTCACCGACAGCATCGCCGCCGTCTCGGTGGGCGTGGTGCAGGGCATGCCCGTGCTTGACCTGGACTACGCCGAGGATTCCGACTGCGACACCGACATGAACGTGGTGATGACCGGCAGCGGCGGCATGGTCGAAGTGCAGGGCACCGCCGAAGGCGCACCGTTCTCGCGCGACATGCTGGGCGTGCTGCTCGACCTGGCCAGCGCCGGCATCGCGCAGATCGGCGACGCGCAGCGCAACGCCCTGCAGGCATGAGCCGCCTCGTCATCGCCTCCGGCAACGCCGGCAAGCTGCGCGAAATCGGGCGCATCCTTGCGCCGTATGGCATCGAGGCCGTGCCGCAGTCGGCATTCAACGTGCCCGACTGCCCCGAGCCCCACGTCACCTTCGTCGAAAACTGCCTCGCCAAGGCGCGCCATGCCAGCCGCGTGAGCGGTCTGCCCGCGCTCGCTGACGATTCCGGTTTGTGCGTAGACGCGCTCGGTGGCGCGCCCGGCGTGCAGTCCGCGCGCTACGCCGGCGAACCCAAATCCGACGCACGCAACAACGCCCGGCTCATCGCCGACCTGAAAGACGTGGCCGAACGAAACGCGCACTACACCTGCGTGATGGTCTATGTGCGCCACCCCGACGACCCCGAACCGGTGATCGCCGAAGGCCACTGGCACGGCGAAATCATCGACACCCCGCGCGGTGAACGCGGCTTTGGCTACGACCCGTATTTTCTCGTGCCGCAATTCGGCCAGACCGGCGCCGAGCTCGACGAAGACAGCAAGAACAGCGTCAGCCATCGCGGCCAGGCGCTGCGCGACCTGGTCAGCAAACTGAAGGCGCTGGGGCGCATTGGCTGAGTCCGTCGTGCGGCTCGCCACGGGCGGCGTGCGCGTGTCGCCGCCGCTGGCGCTCTACATCCACCTGCCGTGGTGCGTGAAGAAATGCCCCTACTGCGACTTCAACTCGCACGCCGCGCAGGGCATCCCCGAAGCTGCCTACATCGACGCCCTGCTGGCTGATCTGGAACACGCCCTGCCCGACATCTGGGGCCGCAAGATCCACACCGTATTCTTCGGCGGCGGCACGCCCAGCCTGTTTTCGGCCGACGGCATCGACCGCATCCTCACCGGCGTGCGCACCCTCACATCGCTCAATCCCGGCGCAGAAATCACGCTCGAAGCCAACCCAGGCACCGTCGAATCCGACAAGTTTGCGGGCTTTCGCCAGGCCGGTGTCAACCGCGTCTCGCTCGGTATCCAGAGCTTCAACCCGCGCCATCTCGCCGCACTGGGCCGCATCCACGATGATGCCGAAGCGCGCCGCGCCGCCGAACTCGCCGCCACCCACTTCGACACCTTCAACCTCGACCTGATGTACGCCCTGCCCGGCCAGACGCTCGACGACGCCGTGGCCGACATCCAGGCCGCGCTCGCCTTCCAGCCGCCACACCTGTCCGCCTACCACCTCACCCTCGAACCCAACACGCCCTTTGGCCACACCGCCCCGCCCAAGCTACCCGACGACGATCTCGCCGCTGACATGCAGCAGGCCCTCCACGCCCGGCTCGCCGCTGCCGGGCTCGCGCATTACGAAACCTCGGCCTACGCCCGGCCCGGCCACGCCTGCCGCCACAACCTCAACTACTGGCAGTTTGGCGACTACCTCGGCATCGGCGCAGGCGCGCATTCCAAACTGAGCTTTCACAACCGCATCGTGCGGCAGATGCGCACCAAGCATCCACAGCAGTACATGGACGCCGTGCGCGCACACAGCCACATCGCCGACACGCGCACCGTCGGCCGCACCGACCTGCCGTTCGAGTTCATGATGAACGCCCTGCGCCTCATCGACGGCGTGCCCGCCGCGCTGTTCGAAGAGCGCACCGGCCTGCCGCTCGTCGTGTGTGCCTCAGCGATGCAACAGGCGCGCAGCCGTGGCCTGCTGGAGCCTGATCCCGCGCAGCTCAAGCCCACGCTGCAGGGGCAGCGGTTTCTGAATGATTTGTTGGGGATGTTTCTGGCGGAGTAGGCGCTGGTTGGATGTTGCTGTGGGTGAGACTGCTTCTCGGCCTTTGCTGCCATTCGATTGGTTGGCGGTCTCGGTCTGGTAGGAATCGGTTACCTGCCATCCATCAGCGATCATCTCTGGCGCACATGCGCGCCCTGCACCTCGTCGTCCCGTTGGCGCGGGCTTGCTGGACGCACCAGCCAAGGATAGACGCCACTTTAACCTACCAATCACGCTTATCACTTGCCGACCCCAGTGAGCCAATTCCAAACCTTGGCCAACAGTTGTGCAACAGTCAGAGGCTGCGAGGGAGGAGTTTCCGGCACGTCCATGGTTTGACGTTGTTGCTTGTTAGTCAAATACATGGCATCGATTGCAGCCTTGTCACGTCGATGTACGGCGGCAATCTGACGATTGCTCATCTCGCCAGCCCATATGACCTTGTTGTTGCGAATCCAATAATGTGACTTACACTTCATCGACCAATTTCCTATCGACGGATGTAAAGTCGCAACCCCATTCGTGAGTCGCAACCGCCATTCGGCAGGAGTTAACGGCGTTACGACTTTTTCACCGCAACCACAACAGCACAAGTGAAGTGCGAGCTTATATTTGTAGCTGACGTAAAGGATTCCAGGTCTCAGTTCCTTGGGCGCGAGTTCTACCACCTGGGGCGTTATTTCGTTAATTCGCATTGTTGTTATCAATCGCATCCGATTTTGCGAGCGCCATTGCGCCTAGCATGTACTCCATGTGGTTCCAAGCGTTTGGCATCGCATAAAACTTGAGGTGCTGTTTCCAACGCATAACGGCCAGCAACGCATTGAGCGCGTTAGCATCTGCGATCTGAATGTTCTGGTCGTAAAGACCGTCGCCAGAGTCCTCCATTGTGGGAGCACGATTCCAAAAATGATCGTGTTTTTGTGCCGAGGACATTGTCACGCGACACGTACCATAGATTTCGTTCGCTGAAGACATAGACAAATCCATGCCGCAGTCGATGAAAGGGAGGCCCCGCTCTTGCAGCGCCGAGCAAATAAGTTTTCGAGCAGGCCCTTTGTCGACGCAAACGAATACGAAATCGAATTGTCTGAGCAGCGATATATTTGCGTCGCTGACGTAGTCAGGGTGGGGAATCAAGCCGCGACGCATCGGCGCATACATTTTGGCGTAGTAGTCCACCTTCTTGCTGCCGAAGTCATCCTCAGCCGCGGCGCCTGGCGATCGGAACGCGTTATGTAGCTCGAACACGTCGCCGTCGAAGAGGTGAATTTCACGCACCGGGGTCTTGGCGAGTTGGTCCAGCAGGTATGAACCGGTACCGCCCAGGCCCACAATTGCTACCTTGGATTGCGCAAGCCGTTCGCTTACTGACATGAAGTTGCCGCGTGCGGAGCAGGCGTCTGGATACGAGAATGGAGATTCGCTGGGGGCAACCCAGATTCCGCCGTTAGCGATGGGCCGACCGCAGTTTGGATCGATTGCGCGCGCTTGGTCAGCGACGATTCGCCAATAGTGCATTAGCTGATCGAAGTGGTTGGCATACCCCGTCCAATTCGGTTCCTTGTTGGAGAAATAGAATCGGGCTCGAACATTGGGCGCAACCTCCCCACTCGCAATCTCGGAATGCCGGATTTGTTCGATGGGAGCGCCATTCGCGAAACAAGGAAATGGGCCGTCGAACCATACTTGGTGCGTAGCGGGTGGGGTAATGCTGCTCTCGGTATAAACAAACGTGGCTATCAAAGTGCCGAGCTGAATACGGCACTTGTCGTCGACGACCGGCACATCGTGTAGCAAGAGGTGGGAACCCACCACGCTGACACGATGGCCGGCGGCGACAAACGGTGACAACGCTGCGTTAAGAACGGCCGGTCTTGCGGACATTGCACACCATGCCTTCCTTGACGGGAACCGGTTTGTCGCCACGCGCGATCGAACGATCGCCAATTTCCGGATGGCTTACCGTGATCGTGTAGACGATATCGGAGGAGTCGGCCGGTGGGTCTTCCGGATACGCCAAGTGCACGAGCTGCGCATACGTCAGGTGCCCAGGATGTGCTTCTACCTCTTCCATGTTGAGGATGATCTTGACCCCATGCGGGGCGGGTTCGTGTTCGTGATTCATTGAAATTTCTCCAAAGTGGATTGAAGGTCGCCGGGATTCGCAAGTGAGAGTGCTCGATCAGCCTGACTTGATGTGTATTGTATAGCTAAAATTTAGCTAGTCAAGGGCTATTAAATAATCATATTTGGTTGACTTTATGTTGTTGGGGGCTATAATCCGCTGCGTTGAGAATGCGATGGAGTCGGATCATGTCCACCGAAAAACGAACGATGACGCTCAACCTGACGGAGGCTGAGATGAAGGTCCTGGAGGACCTGGCAGCGAAGAAGGATCTCAGCAAGACGTCGCTGATACGGCAGGCGCTCCGTCTCTATCAACTCGTGGAAGTGCGAGTGGATAAGGGCGAAAAATTGTTCTTTGAAGACGACAGAACAAAGGAAAAAGCCGAGGTGATGTTGCTATGACCGTTGAGGTATCGTCCATCGTGCTCTTGAACGTTGAGCGTGGTGAGCCGGAAGCAGCCGAACTTTGGGATGCGATTACCGAGTCTCAACTCAGCGACTGGGAGGCCGAGTGGGTGCCGGAGACTTTCAAGGCGGTACAGAAACTTCACCGCATGGGCGTGGAGCGGCATCTGTGGCCCCAGAGCAGGCATTGGAACTGGCGCGATAAGGTGGCCGAACTGCAGGGACTCCTCGGCGCCAAGGGCTTCAGCATCATGTGTGGCGGGCTGACCCAAGGCATGATGACGTTGGCCATGGGATCAAAGCGCTGTCGTTTGGAGCCACAGCGTGGTCAGCATCTCGTCTACGTCGATTACGTTGAAAACGCTCCTTGGAATCGCAAGGAACTCATGAATACAGTACCGCGCTATCGCGGTGTAGGAAGTATTTTTATCAGGGCGGCGATCGAAGTTAGCCTCTTCGAGGGGTTCAAGGGGCGTATTGGCCTTCACGCATTGCCCCAGTCAGAAAGCTTCTACAGAAACACATGTGGTATGACGGAACTTGGAAAAGACAGCAACTACCAAAATCTTTCTTATTTCGAAATGACACCGGAGCAAGCAATTCAATTTGTGCAGAAAAGAGGTTCATTGTGAAGATCGAAATTACTAAAGAGTGGTGCATGCAGATGGCACAACATGAGTCAGACGACGAAATAGGCGTTGGTCTCTTGGCATCCGACTTGGTGTTTAACGGTGAACCGGCTTCTCATCGTTCGGCCCCGAAGATGGAGGAGTCGCATGTTGCATTTGGTCGATTGGTGCGACTAATGCGGCGTGACAATGGCTTTTCGATTGAGAAGTTGGCGGAAGATGCGGACATCGATATCGAAGAACTCATTGACATTGAGGAAGATGCCCACTTTCGCCCGGATGTTCGCACCGTGTATCAACTGGCGAACGTATTTGGCCTACCGCGCACCAACCTATTGAAGATCGCTGGCCTTGTCGAAGCGCAAAACGATGCGTTGCATGAGGAGGCCGTTCGATTTGCGGCGCGATCGGACCCAGTTGCGGGGCTGACTTCGGAGGAGAAGGCGGCATTGGAAGCATTTGTGGCCGTTCTGAGCAAAGAATAAGGATCGCGTTTTGGCCAAGAATCGACTACTTCGTCAGCGTACTGCCAAGGATATTGACGAGAGGGTCGAGCGCGTTTTGAGGGGGCTTGGAAATCCCGAACCCCCTCTTTCATTGTCTGATGTACGCGAGCTGCTTAAGCTCGACCGGCGGTTTTACACGGCCGACGACCCGAGCATCGTCCAAGAGACGATTAGTCGAATCCGAGTGGCCTCGATACAAATCTTTCAGAGACCGACGCTCCTTTTTGACGCCATCAAAAAAATGTCCCTCAAGGCCCTTTATGTGCCCGACCGGAGAAGGATTCTTCTTGACGGGACATTGCCCGAGAAAAAACATCGGTGGAACGAGGCACACGAGATCGGACATAGCCTTTTGCCCTGGCATGAGGACACCATGCACGGAGACAATTCTCATACCCTTTCCCGAGATTGCCATGAACAAATAGAAGCGGAGGCTAATTTTGCGGCCGGTCGACTGTTATTCTTGCGCGAACGCTTTGCGGAGGAGGCATTCGACTTACAGCCAAGCATTTCCGCCATGCAGTCGCTACATCGCGGATTCGGAAATACGCTATCAACCACCTTTTATCGGTTTATCGAGACAGTCGGGGAAGGTCGGCCGATGGTCGGGTTGATCTCTGGGCACCCGCATCCGGATCGCCGAGCGCATGACTTCGATCCGTTGATGCCCTGCCGCCACCACATACGATCGCCGGCATTCGCCAAGAAGTTTTCTCGGATACGCGAAATTGATTTGTTCGCAGCCGTCACGGCATATTGCGGTGCCCAGCGCGGAGGTCCTCTCGGCGCATCCGAGCTAATCTTGGAAGATGACAA
This sequence comes from Hydrogenophilales bacterium, assembly GCA_041639515.1. GTDB lineage: Bacteria > Pseudomonadota > Gammaproteobacteria > Burkholderiales > Thiobacillaceae > Thiobacillus. Next base: position 11,662 of record JBEQCD010000067.1, read on the forward strand.
TGGCGAATCGCACCGATTCTATTTCGAGACTTTTTTCAACCGCTACGACGCCTTGACTTTTGGGGTACACCTTCGTCAGGAGCCACTGTCCGTAGCAGTTTGCTAGCACCCGGGGAAGTCCGCTGGGGCGGCCTATATCGCGCCGTTCTTCAGCTTTGGGTCGGCAGTTCGCGCCATCGGACGAGATAGCTACCGAGCGTCTGCACACCGAAGAATTACCGACGCGGATGACGACGAGTGTGAATGTCTGCTAAGGCCGATTAACCGCCCCCTTAAAACCGCTCCCCCTCACGCAGATACCGCCACTGTCCCGGCGGCAGTTTGCCCATGGCCACGCCGCCGAGACGGATGCGTTTCATCGCCAGTACCTGCAAGCCAGCGGTTTCGCACAGGCGGGCGATCTGTTGGGGGTGGGTGCCTTTCATGGCCACGCGCAGGCGGTGTTCGCTTTGCCAGCTGAGCTTGATGTGGGGCAGGGCGCGGGTCATGTGCTTGAGGCCGTCGACGGGTAATTCGCCGGCGACATCGACGTGGATTTCGTGTTCCAGGGTGGCTGCGTCTGCGGTGAGTTTGCGCACGATGCGCCAGTCCTGGGTCCAGACGACGAGGCCGCTGGTGGCGGCATCCAGCGGTGCGCAGGGGGTGAGCTGGACGAAATGTTTTTTGAGGATGTGGCGTGCGCCGGGGTCGTCGGCCCAGTGGCCGGCGATGCCGGGCGGTTCGGGGGCAAGCGTGCCGGCGGGCTGGTGCTGCAGCAGGGTCACGTCCGGGGCCTGGTCCAGGTCGGCGTCAGGGGCGATGGTGATGGCCTGCCCGGCTACGCGGAAATGCGGTTCTTCGACCATGACGCCATCCACTTGTACCCAGCCGCCGGCGATGAGCAGTTCGGCCTCGCGGCGGGAGCATCCGCGCAGTTCAGCAATGCGTTTGGCGAGGCGGACGGGTTCGGTCATGGCAGCGGGCAATGGGGGGGGAGCGGGGATTCTACGCCGCGTGTGCAATGCGGTTGTTCAGGCTGCGCGCGGCAGGGTATGCTTTTGCCCTTGTCTGCCTGGTCGCGCGTGCGATCGTCCACTCCCGGAGAAACCCATGAAAACAGCGCTTGCCCTGTCCCTGTTGTTGTTCACCTCGTCCGCACTGGCTGCCGTGATCGGCAAGGATGTCACCTATAAGGCGGGTGACCAGACGATGAAAGGTTTTCTGGCCTATGACGACGCGGTCAAGGGCAAGCGGGCCGGCGTGCTGGTGGTGCCGGAGTGGTGGGGGGCCAATGACTATGCGAGGAAGCGCGCACGGATGCTGGCCGAAGCCGGCTATGTGGCGATGGTGGTGGACATGTATGGCAACGGCCAGGTGGCCGATAATCCCAAGGACGCAGGCGCGCTGGCGGGCAGCGTGAACAAGAACCCCGACGTGGCGTATGCGCGCATGGATGCGGCGCGCAAGTTTCTCGACGCGCAGGGCAATGTGAAGAAGGGCGAACTGGCGGCGCTGGGTTACTGCTTCGGCGGCGGCGTGGTGCTCAACATGGCGCGCGCCGGCATGCCGCTGAAGTCGGTGGCGAGTTACCACGGCGTGCTGGCCACGGACATCAGCGTCAAGCCGGGCAGCATCAAGCCGGCCATCCGCGTGTTTCACGGCGAGGCTGATCCCATCGTGCCGCCCGAGCAGGTGGAAGGCTTCAAGACCGAGATGGCCAACGCCAAGGCCGATTACATGCTGGTGGCCTACCCCGGCGTGAAACACACCTTCACCAATCGCGAAGCCGACAGCTACGCCGCGCAGTTTGGCCTGCCGCTCAAATACGATCCCGAAGCCGACAAGGATTCGTGGACGCGCACGCTGGAGTTCCTGAAGGCCACCCTGAAGTAATGGCGGATCGATCATGAGCCAGCCCTGCGACCACGACGACTGCCACGCGCCGCACGGCGACGGCAGCCTGGGCATTCCGCAGATCGGCGCGTTCGACGCGCCGGCGTTCGAGCGCGCGGTCAACGACATGCTGCGCGCCTGCGGCGTGGCGACGGATTCGGTGCACACCGGCCGCACGGCGGAACGGGTGCGCGAGCTGTGGCAGAAGCGTCTGCTCGGTGGCTATGCCATCGACCCGGCGGACGCGCTGGGTGCGGGCTTCGAAGACGTGCGCGACGACATGGTGGTGGTGCGCGGCATTGCCGTGCATGGCGTGTGCCCGCATCACCTGGTGCCGTTTCGCGGCG
>JBEQCD010000068.1:0-13878 GCA_041639515.1 Hydrogenophilales bacterium
CGGCTTTCTCGGCGTGCTGATCGCGATGATGCTGTTCGCGCGCAGGCACGGTCTGCGCTGGCTCGCCGTCACCGATTTCATCGCCCCGATGGTGCCGCTGGGGCTCGCCGCCGGACGGCTCGGCAATTTCATCAACGGCGAACTCTGGGGCCGCGCCGCCGACCCCGCGCTACCCTGGGCCATGATCTTTCCGCAGGCGGGGGATGGCATCGCGCGCCATCCCTCCCAGCTGTATCAGTTTGCTGGCGAGGGTGTGCTGCTGTTCTTCATTCTCTGGATTTACGCCCGTAAGCCGCGCCCGGTCGGCGCGGTGTCCGGCGTCTTCCTCATCGGCTACGGCAGCTTCCGCTTCCTCGCCGAATTCGCGCGCGAGCCCGACGCCTTCCTCGGTCTGCTCGGACTGGGCTTGAGCATGGGCCAGTGGCTGTCGCTGCCCATGATCATCGCCGGCATCTTGATGCTGCGCTGGTCGCAGCGCCAGCCGCCAGCAGGCCGCGCGTGATACTTCGCGTCTGGCAGCTGCTCGGCTGGCTGGGGGTAGCGCTGACCCTGGTCGTGTCGCTGGGGCCACCCACGCTCGACGAAGGCAGTGGCCACGCCGACAAGCTCGTGCACCTGGTTGGTTACGGCGTGCTGATGTTCTGGTGGGCGCAAATCATCATCGCGCGTCGCTGGCGCTTGGCACTGGCTGTTGTGCTGTTTGGATTGGCCATCGAGGGCTTCCAGGGGCTGACGCCTGACCGACTCCCCGACGCTCAGGATGCGCTGGCAAACACAATGGGGGTCGTGCTGGGCTGGGTCACGGCGCGCCTGTTGCCGAATCTGCCCGCCCGGCTTGCCGCGCTTTCGCCGATCCGGAATTCGCAGCTATAATCCGCCGCAGATCGGGGGGGTAGCTCAGCTGGGAGAGCGCCGCGTTCGCAATGCGGAGGTCGGGAGTTCGATCCTCCTCCTCTCCACCACATTCCACGCCCAACTGTGTTCAGTTGGGCGTTTTGTTTGCTGCGTGATTCGCGCGCCTGTTCAGCTTGCCACGCGGCCTGCGTGACCAAAGCCACTGGAGCGGCTGCCCAGCAGATGCGTGGCTTCGTGGCCGGACACCGGCGCGCTGTAGAAATACCCCTGCATTTCATGGCAGCGCATCTGTTGTAGGCGCGCCAGCTGGGATTCGGTCTCCACACCTTCGGCCACCACGTTCAGGTTCATGCCGCGCCCCATGGCAATCATGGCGTTGACGATGGACATGTTTTCCTCACGATCCAGGTCCTGCACAAAGGACTGGTCGATCTTGAGCGTGTGGATGGGAAAGCGCGACAGGTACTTGAACGAGCTGTAGCCCGTGCCGAAATCATCGATGGCCAGCCGGATGCCCGAGGCCGAGAGGCGGCCAAGCTTGAGGGCGTTGGCCTCGAAATCGCGCATCAGCAGGCTTTCGGTGATTTCCAGTTCCATCTGGTGACCGTCGAGCGAGTACACCTGCACGGCGCGCATCACGCTGTCGACAAAATCGGGGTTTTCCAGCTGGCGGGCAGAAATATTCACCGACAGGCGCACCGGTGGCAGGCCGGCGCGGCGCCATTCAGCGAGCTGCGCGCTGGCCTGGCGCAGCACCCAGTCGCCGATGGGGACGATGACACCGGACTCCTCGGCCACCGGGATGAATTCAGCCGGCGTGAGCAGGCCGCGCTGCGGATGCCACCAGCGCAGCAGCGCCTCGAAGCCGCGCACTTCGCCGGTGCCGGTATCCACCTGCGGCTGGTAGAACAGCACGAACTCGTTGCGCGCCAGCGCACGACGCAGGTCGGCCTCGATCTGCATGCGTTCGGAGTAGGGTGCCTGCATGCCGGATTCCCAGAACTGCAGCCGGCTGCGGCCCTGCGACTTGGCCTGGTACATGGCGATCTCGGCCTGGCGGATGAGGCTATCGATCATGTCGCCGTCGTCCGGCGCGACGCAGGCACCGATGCTCACCGAGATGTAGATCTCGTGGCCTTTCACATACACTGGCTTCGACAGCACCTGGATGATCTTGCGGCAGATGTGCTCGACGTCGCTGCGCGACACCAGCGTCGGCAGCAGCACGGCGAACTCGTCACCGCCCAGGCGCGCCAGCGTGTCGCCTTCGCGCAGGCACTGGCGCAGCCGCGCGCCGACCGCGAGCAGCAGTTCGTCGCCGATGGTGTGGCCGAGCGAGTCGTTGATCACCTTGAAGTGGTCGAGGTCGAGGCTCAATACCGCAAGCGGTTTCTGGTTACGCTTCGCCTGCGCCAGCATGAGGCCGAGGTGGTCGCGGAACAGCGCGCGGTTCGGCAGGCCGGTGAGCAGGTCGTGGTAGGCCTGGAAATGCACGGTTTCCTCGGCCTGCTTGCGTTCGGTGACGTCCTTGGCGACGCCGTAGCTGCCGATGAAGCGCCGCTCGAACGGGCCGGCGTCCTCGTCGTACATGCCGGTCGCGGTGAGCTCGACCGACTTGCAGCGGCCGTTCATCAGGCGCGGCCGGCGCGCACCGGGATTGCACTTGAGGCGGATTTCGATGTTCCGCGCGTTGCGGTCGCCGGCGCGGCGTTCGTTGAACACGTGCTCGGCGCGCGCGATGTCGTCTTCATGGACGACGCGACTGTAATGCTGGCCGAGCAGTTCCTCGCGGCGGTAACCGAGCAGGCTTTCGGCGCGGTCGTTGACGAAGGTGAAATGGCCTTCCTTGTCGAGGGTGTAGATGAAATCGGGCGAGCTGTTGACGAGAAAGCGATGCCACTTTTCCGACTGCTGCAAGCGCTGCAGGATGTGGTTGTTTTCCTTTTCCAGCCGGCGGCGCGCGAGCACGTTGTCGATGCGGCGCAGCAATTCCTCGGGTTCGTAGGGCTTGCGCACGAAGTCGGCGGCACCGCCGCGCAGGGCGCGGATGGCGGCGTCGATGGCGCTTTCGCCGGACACCACGATCACGGGGGTGCCCGCACTGCGCTCGGCGACGAAGCGCAACACTTCATTGCCGTTGAGGTCGGGCATGCCCAAGTCGAGCAGGATGGCGTCGAACTGTTGCTTGCCGATGGCGATCAGTGCGTCGCAGCCGCCGTTGGCGATCGACACCTCGTACTCGCGTGCCACCAGCAGGCGTTTCAGGCCTTCGAGTATCAGGGGTTCGTCGTCCACCACCAGGATGCGGGGGCGCACCGGGAAGGGGCTGACCGAGCTGTGCTGTTCAGGTTCGACGGGATCGTGGGACATACTCAATTCTCCTCATGCCGGGTTACATAGACCCGTAGCGTGTTGTCGTGAGCGGAGCCTGGCCGTTTTGCAAGGTGGGCAGGCGGATCAGGAAATGGGTGCCCAGCGGTGTGCTGCGGCAGTCGAGCAGGCCGTTCATGCGTTCGACCAGCGCGCGGCTGATCGACAGGCCCAGGCCGGCATGGTCGCCCCCCTTGCTGGAAGCAACGGGCTCGAACAAGTGCGTGACCACTTCTGGCGGCAGCCCCGGGCCGGTGTCGGAAACCTCGACCTCGACCTGCCGCTGGCCGTCGTTGTCGACCATGCGCGTGCTGAATTTCAGATGCCCGCCGGCGGGCATGGCCTCGACGGCATTCTTGGCCAGATTGAACAGCACCTGTTTGAGCAGGTCCTTGTTGAGCGGCAGCGGCGGCACGTCCGGGTTGAGGTCGATCTGTACCGTCACCTTGTTCGGTGCCAGCAGCGTCCCCAGGGCCATGCGCACCAGTTCGGAGACGATGCCGTTGACCGACGCCAGTTCCAGCTGGGCCTGGGGTGCGGGCGTTTCCTCGGCGGCTGTCAGCCCCCGCACGATGCGGGCGACGCGCTCGATCTCGTCGCCGATGATGTCGAGATCACGCTGCACCGAGGAATCGCTGCCCAGACGTTCGGACAGCAGGTTCACGTAATTGCGCATGATGGTGAGGGGGTTGGCCACCTCATGGATGGCGCGGCGCACCCGTTCGCGCGGAATGCCTTCGACGGCCGCCGGCACCTGCCGCTCGGCTGCCTCGGTCTGGGCCACGCCGGCGGCAGCGCGCGGATTCAGCGCCTCGGCACATTCGGCCAGCAGGCAGCGCCAGAGCGGCGACACCCCCAGGCCCGGCGCGGCATCGCCCGCCACCAGCACGCCGGTCTGTCCACCGGCCAGGGCGAGCGGCTGGCACAGGAACCCGGTTGCCCCCAGCAGGCGGGCAATCTGCAGGTCGACCAGCGCGGACTCGGCCTCGCCGCATTCGAACTGCTGCGGTGCATTGCGTGCCAGCGCACGCGGCAGGGCGGAATGGCCGTCGTCAGGCGGAATGGCCAGCGCATTCAGCCCCGCTGACGCGGGCAGCAGCGGGCTGGCGCGCAACATGCCGTCGGCCGCAGGGGCAAACACGCAGGCCGCATCGATGCCAAAGAGCACCCGCAGCCCTTCCTGCAGCTGTGCAAAGACCTGGCCCGGATTCTCGGCACGGCGAAAGTGCTGATGCAGGGCCGATTGCGCGGCCTGGCCGGCATACAGCCGGGCCAGCCGGTCGAAGCCGTTGCTGCCGTTGCCGGCACTGGTGTCTGCCAGGCCAAAGCGCTGCGCCATCTGCCGCGTATGGGCCTGGCTTTCGGCCAGCAGCTGGGCCGCTTCCCCCGCGCCCAGTTGCAGAGCTGCCAACGCTGCCCGCACGTCCACGCTGTCGACCGCCCCCGCGCGCACCATCAGCTGATACGCCAGTTGCGTTACCCGCACCAGCGGATGCGCCGCCCGGCCGCGCGCCAGCGGCTCGGCATGAAACGCCACGGCATCGGCCAGCCAGCCGTCCCGGTCCAGCTCGGCCAGGCAGGCGGACGCGGCGGCGGGAGACGGGGTGTCGATATCGAGGTAATCCGCAAGGTTGTGGCACAGGCCAGCGGTCCAGGCCATGTCGGCCTCGATCACGCCTGCCCGCAAGGCAAGCGCCTGCGCCAGATGCGCCACGCCGATGGACTGCCGCCAGCGCACGGCATAAGCTGCCTGCGCCGAGCCTGTCGCCACCGGGACTGCCAGCAGTACACCGCGCAGCAAATCGGATTGCGCATCAAATCCCGCGTCCAGCAGGCGAACACGCAGGGAAAGTACGGGATCGCAGCGCACGCAGGCAGAAAACTCTGCCCGGGCGGCTTCGCCCCGCATCAGATGCTCCAGGGCCTCCGCCACGACTCCGGGGGCGGAAAGACAGGCCATTAGCTCCGACTTCTTTAGTAATTTGTTCGGAAGTTCGCGCATGTCATTGCTATATATATTGAATTTTGATACACCGTCAATTGTGAACGGAAAATAAATGCGGCGCTGTCCCGAACTGTTGTTTTCAAGTTTTGGTCGTAATGTCCGCTTTTTGCCCCATGCTGCCGACTAGACCCCTGCGACTTGCCATGAACCTGAACGCTGCGCTGACCGGATTGTTTCTCGTGTGCCTCACCGGCACGGCCCACGCCCTTGAAGGCCATGCCTCGCTGCAATGGAGCGACCAGATCGGTGCGCCGCGCGTGGTAACCCCCACGGCCGTGGCCATGCCCGATCTGTCTGCCCAGTCGGCGCTGGTGTTCGACCAGGCAACCGGCCAGCCCCTGCTGGCCAAGAATGCGGCCATGCAATCGCCCATTGCCTCGATCACCAAGCTGATGACGGCCATTCTGGTGCTCGACGCCGGCCAGCCGCTGGATGAAAAGATCACCATTACCTCGGCTGACCGCGACACGCTCAAGGGCACCGGTTCACGCCTTGGCATCGGCGCGAGCTACACACGTGGCCAGCTATTGCATCTGGCGCTCATCGCCTCGGACAACCGGGCCGCGCACGCGCTCGCCCGCAACGCGCCCGGCGGGCTGGAGCGATTCGTCGACCAGATGAACCGCATGGCGCGCGTGCTCGGCATGCAGCACACCTTTTTCGTGGAACCCACCGGTCTGTCGAGCAGCAATCAGTCCACCGCCCTCGATCTCGCCCGGCTGGCCGACCACGCCTTCCAGCATTACCCCGAAATCCGCCAGATCAGCACCGCCGGCAGCTACAACCTGGGCACCCAGCGCGTGGTACTGAAGAAAAAGCGCCAGAAGGCCCGCGTGCTGTATCGCCCGGTCAACTTCCACAACACCAATCGCCTCACCCGCATGGACGACTGGCACATCGGGCTCTCCAAAACCGGCTTCATCAACGAAGCCGGGCATTGTCTGGTGATGCAGGCCAATGTGGCGCAGCGCGACGTGATCATCGTGCTGCTCGACGCCGGCGGGAACAACAGCCGCGCGGGCGACGCCGCCCGCATCAAGGCCTGGCTGGAATCGGATCCGGCCATGCACCGGGTCGGCATCCCCCAGCAGCCGGCCTCGCGCACCTGAGCCCGCGCCCTGCGGCGTCCCGGTATGATGGGCGGCACTGCCGCCCATTTTGTTTTACGGCGCTCCCATGTCATCCGATCTCGCCCACGAACTCCTGCTCAAGACCCTGCTGCCGCTGGCGCTGCTGATTGCGGCGGGCGCGATCTGGCCGCGCTGGCAAACCGGCCTTCCGGCGGTTGCCCTGCGTGGCGAAATCAGCAAGCTGGTGCTCAATTTCTTCGCTCCCATGCTGTTCTTTGCCGTGGCAGCCACGGCCACGGTCGACATGGCGCTGGTCAAGGTGCCCCTGGTGCTGGGCGCGGCCACCCTGTTCGGGCTGGGGCTGGCCGCGCTGCTCATGTTCGCTACGCCACTCGGTCGCGGGCTCTCCTGCCCGGCCAAGGGCGCGATCCTGCTGGCGGCAGGCTTCGGCAACGTGCTGTTCTTTGGTTATCCCTTCCTCACCACGGTGTTCGGTGAATCCGGGGCACGCTATCCCTTCTTTGCCGACATGCTCGCGACCACGCCGCTGGTCTGGTCACTGGGCGTGTGGATTGCCTTCCGCTGCGGCAATCACAGCGAACGCGGCTCGTTCCTGCGCATGTGGCTCACCCTGCCGCCCGTCTGGGGCTTTGCGGCCGGTCTCGCGCTGAATCTCTCCGGCGCGGACCTCACGCCATTGGTCGAGGCCGCACGCTGGGCGGGCAGCCCGACCATTCCGCTGATGCTGTTCGTTCTGGGCCTCACCATTCCCTGGCATGATCTCGCGCCCAATCGCGCGGTGCTCATCGCCCTGGTGATCAAGCTGGCGCTGGTCCCCCTGTTTGCGCTGGGCGTGGCGCTGGTCTGGCCCGGCCCCTTGTCCGAGCCGCTGGAAGCGGCGGTGCTGGAAGCCGCCATGCCCACCATGGTGATGGTGATTGCGCTGGCCGACCGCTTCGGTCTGGACGCCCGTCTGGCGGGTCTCATCATGGGCTGGTCAACGCTGGCCGGATTGGTTACGCTGCCTCTCTGGCTGGGCTTGTTGAAAGGCATCGCATCATGAAAATCGGATTCATCGGCAGCGGCATCATGGGCCGTCCCATGGCAGAAAACCTGCTGCGCGCGGGGCATCAACTCTATGTCTTCGGTCGCCGCTTCGACCGCATCGAACCCATGCTGGTGATGGGTGCCCTGGGCAAGGGCACGCCTGCCGAAGTGGCCGCCGAATCGGACATCACCTTCACCGTGGTGTCCGATACCACCGACGTCGAACAGATCATTTTTGGCGATCGCGGCCTGGTTCATGGTGCCCGTCCGGGGCACACCATCGTCGACATGAGCACGGTGTCGCCTGCCGCCACCCGCCGCATCGCCGCATCGCTCGCCGAACGCGGCGTGCACATGCTCGACGCACCCGTTTCCGGCGGCGAAGCCGGCGCACGCGAAGGCTCGCTGTCCATCATGGTGGGCGGCGAAGCCCCCATCTTCGAAAAAGTGAAACCGCTGTTCGACGTGCTTGGCAAGAGCGTGGTCCATGTCGGCGGCCACGGTGCCGGCCAGGTCGTCAAATGCTGCAACCAGATCGTCGTCGGCCTCACCTTCGAGGGCGTGGCGGAAGCCATCCTGCTGGCGCGCCGCAATGGCGTCGACCCCGTCAAGATGCGCGAGGCGCTGATGGGCGGCTTTGCCGGCAGCCGGATTCTGGAGGTTCACGGCGAGCGTATGCTGAAAGGCAACTACAAACCCGGTTTCAAGACCAAGCTGCACCACAAGGACATGGCCATCGTCATGGACAACGCCCAGGAAACCGCCACCCCGCTGCCCGGTGCCGCGCTCATCGCCCAGCAGATGAATGCGCTGATGGGTGCGGGCGACAGCGAACTCGATTCGTCGGCGATCATGCGTGCGCTCGAACGGCTGGTGGGCGACCTCAAGTGACCCTGATCCGCCGCGCATGAAGCTGGCCGATGCCGCCCTGTTGCGGCAACAGGCCCTGATTGCCGGGCGCTGGCAGGACGCCGCCGACGGTGCGCGCATCACGGTGCGCAACCCCGCCTCCGACGCGCTCGTCGGACACGTTCCCCATTGCACCGAAGACGACATCGCCGGCGCGGTCGAGGCTGCGCATTCGGCCTTTGCCGGCTGGCGCACACTGCCGGCAAAGGCGCGCGCCGAATTTCTGCGGCGCTGGTTCGATCTGATCCTGCAGCACCGCGACGATCTCGCCGTCATCATGGTCAGCGAACAGGGCAAGCCGCTAGCCGAGGCGCGCGGTGAAATCGACTACGCCGCAAGCTTCATCGACTGGTTTGCCGGCGAAGCGCGCCGCATCACCGGTGACGTGATGGCCTCGCCGTGGACCGACCGCCGGCTGTTCACCCTGCGCCAGCCGGTGGGCGTGGCCGCGCTCATCACACCGTGGAATTTCCCCGCCGCCATGCTCACGCGCAAGGCGGGCGCGGCGCTGGCTGCGGGCTGCACGGTGGTGGCCAAACCCGCGTCGCAGACGCCGTTCACCGCCCTCGCCCTGGCCGAACTGGCGCAGCGCGCGGGCCTGCCGCCGGGGGTGCTGAACGTGGTCACCGGCGACGCAGAAACCATCGGCGACGTGCTGACCACGCACCCGCTGGTACGCAAGCTGTCGTTCACCGGCTCGACCGACGTGGGCAAGCATCTGCTCGCGCGCTGCACCGGCAGCCTCAAGCACGTGTCGCTAGAGCTCGGCGGCAACGCACCCTTCATCGTGTTCGACGACGCCGATCTCGATGCGGCGGTGGCGGGTGCCTTGGCCAGCAAATTCCGCAACGGCGGGCAAACCTGCGTCTGCGCCAACCGCGTGTTCGTGCAGGCCGGCGTCTACGAGTCCTTCGCCGAAAGATTTGCCGCCGCCGTGGCGCAGTTGAGCGTCGGCGAAGGCTTCACGCCCGGCGTCGACATCGGTCCGATGATCTCCGACGCAGCAATAACCCGCATCGAAACCCAGGTTGCCGACGCCCGCGCCCACGGCGCGTCCGTGCTCACCGGCAGCGCACGCCATGCGCGCGGCGGCCGCTTCTTCCAGCCCACCGTGCTCGGCGACTGCACCTCGGCGATGGCGCTGTGCCGCAGCGAGACCTTCGGCCCGGTGGCCCCGCTCATCCGCTTCGAGCACGAAGCCGACGCGCTCGCCATGGCAAACGACAGCGAATACGGCCTCGCCGCCTATGCCTACACGCGCGACCTCGCGCGCGCCTGGCGCGTGGCCGAAGCGCTGGACTACGGCATGGTGGGCATCAACACCGGACTGATGTCCACCGCCGAAGCCAGCTTCGGCGGCATGAAACAATCCGGCCTCGGCCGCGAAGGCGGGCTGACCGGCATCGACGAATACCTCGAAAGCAAATCGTTGGCGCTGGGCGGGGTCGGCTCTTGAGGCAACGGAATCAGTCGCTACAGCACGGCACAGATTCCTTGGGCCGTCTATCCGCATTGAATCTTTCGACCAGAAAATCGACCAACAACCTCACCCGCAAGGGCATGTGACGATTCCCCGGGTAGAGCAGGAAAAACGGACGCGATGCACCCGCGTATCCTGACAAAACTTCCACCAACTCGCCGGCCTGGATGGCTCGCTCAACCAGAAACCGGTAGGTCTGCACCAATCCTGCACCCGAACGCGCCAGCGTGACCGGACCGAGAATGTCGTCCGAGCACGAATAACGTCCCGGCGGATTCTGTTCGAAAATCTTTCCGTCGTGCTGGAACAGCCAGGGCACGGATGCGCCGGTACTCGGCAGGACAAACCTGAGGCAGTCATGCGTCTGAAGCGCGTCGGGCGAGTGCGGTGTTCCGCGAGCACTCAGGTAATCCGGCGTGGCGACGACGACGAGCGGCGCGTCCTCTAGTTTCCGGGCGATGAGTCCAGATTCCGGCGGGTTGCGCACGCGCACGGCCAGATCGAAACCTTCTTCCTCGAAATTGATGTTGCGGTTGGTGAGCTGGAGATCGAATTCAATCCCCGGATAGCGCGCGGAAAATTCGGGTAAAGCTGGCAGCACACGAAAGTGGCCGTAGGAGGTCGGCAAACTGATCCGCACTCTGCCGGATGGGCTGAGTTGTTGTCCCGATGCCTCCCGCGCAGCCTCGGCGAGCTGACCGATAGCCTGACGGCATTGTTCGAAGTAGCGCTGCCCCGCGTCGGTGAGCCGCACGCGTCGGGTCGTGCGGGCAAGCAGGCGCACGCCCAACTGGTTTTCCAGCCGATTCACCGCGCGGCTGACAGCGGCGGTCGTCAAACCCGTCTCGCGTGCGGCGGCAGTGAAGCCCTGATGCTGGGCAACCAGGCAGAACAGCTCCACATTGTTGAGTAACAAGCCTTCGAGTTGGCGTGACATTGATTGATACCAATTTTGCTAAAAATGATTTGATTTATAACGCGTTTATCTACAAATGGTAAGTCAATAGCATGGCCACACCTCAACTCGACAAGGAAAAGCCATGCGTCTCTACTATGCGCCCGGAGCCTGCTCGCTCGCGCCCCATATCGTGCTGCGCGAAACCGGGGCCGATTTCAGCCTGGTTCGCGTGAACACCGCCACCCATCGGCTGGAAGACGGTTCGGACTATTACGCGATCACCCCGAAGGGACAGGTTCCGGTTCTGGAATTGCATGATGGCACGCGCATTTCGGAAGGGCCGGTCGTCTCCCAGTACATCGCCGACACGATGGGGGCCACGAGCCTGCTGCCTGAGCACGGCAGCCTGGAGCGACTGCGGGTGCTGGAATGGTGCAACTACCTGACCTCGGAAATCCACAAATCCTTTACGCCGGTTTTTCACCGGCAGGTTGACGAAGCATCGATTGAAAAACTCAAGTCCATCCTGAAGCGGAAATTGACCTGGGTGGATACGCAGCTGAACGGCCGCGCCTATCTGACAGGCGAAGCATTCACTATCGCCGACGCCTATCTGCATGTGCTCGCCAGCTGGACCCGGCCCGTCGAACTGGATGTCTCGGATCTGGCGCATCTTGCAGCTTTCCAGACGCGCATGTCGGCCCGTCCCGCAGTGCGGGAAGCAAAGCTGGCCGAAGGTCTGCCCGTTTGATGGCGAACAGGGAGAACGGTAATGAAATTCATTTTCGCAGGCGACCCCATGTGCTCATGGTGCTACGGCTTCGCCAGGGAACTTGACGAGGCGCGCGCGCAACTGCCTAGGTTTGATCTTGAGATCAAGCTCGCGGGTTTGTGGGCGGGAGGCCGGGACGTGCTGGACGATACGGCCAAACAGTTCCGCCTGGGGCATTGGGAACGTGTCGAAGCAGCGTCCGGTGTGACATTCAACCGGGAAGCGCTCCTCGCTCGACAAGGCTTCGTTTACGACACTGGGCCGATCTCCCGTGCGTTCATCACCGGCAAACATTGCTTGCCCGGCATCGATCAGTTGCGGCTGTTTCGTGCGCTACAGCAAGCGTTTTATGTGGACGGTCTCGACACCACGTCGAGCAGCGTGCTTGTCGGCGTATTGCAGCGCGCGCTTGCGGATCAGGGTCTGAAGATTGAGCCCGAGATCATCCAGTACGCGCTGGATTCCGCTGAAATTTTTGAAGCAGCCCGGGCGGAATTCGCGCTGGTTCGTTCCTGGGGGCTCAGGAGTTTTCCCCAATTTTTGGGCAAGGAAGGTGATCACGTCACTGTGCTGCATTCCGGATTTGAAAAAGCCAGCGACATCGTGGCGCGGGTCAGGCAGCTGGAAGCCCGCTCATGCCCCGCATAACCCATCCCATTTTTTATCTCAATTGAAAGCCAAGCCCTTCACGGCGCACGTCAACTCTACTTAACAGGAGCACATCATGAAACCACTCACCATGACATCCAGGATTGACAAGAACACCCTCGGCAGCAGTTTCTGGCCAGGCATCGCACCGGCCGCTACGCTCGCGGCCAGCCTGGTCGCCGCAGCATGTCTCGTCTGGAGCGCGAGCACCGCCGCGCACGACGACTGCAAGGCACCTGGCTGCGCTGCATCCGAGGCGTACCACGACATGCCGGAGGTTGCCACCATCGGCGCACGCACCGGCAAGTACATGGACATCCCGGAGTCCGCCAAAGGGCCGGCGATTGGCCCGGCCAAGGGCTACCGCATTCAGCAACTCGGCCGTGGCCTGTACATGGTGACCGAGAATGTCTATCAGGCCATGTTCCTTGTGCACGACAAGGGCGTGATTCTGGTCGACGCGCCGCCGCCATTGGCGGCGTTCATTCCGAACGCGATCCGCGAAGTGACCGACAAGCCGGTCACGCACATCGTCTACAGCCATGCGCATATCGACCACATCGGGGCGGCCGGCGATTTCATTGCCAAGCTGCCGAAGAAGCCGGTGATTGTGGCGCACGAAGAGACAAAGGCAATCCTCGCCAACGCCAAAGACGTCAAACGACCCTTACCGACGCTGACCTTCCGCGACAAGCACACGCTCAAGGTCGGCGGACAGCACCTTGAACTCTCGTACCACGGCAACGGCCACGAGCCGGGCAACATCTTCATCCTCGCCCCCGAGCAGCGCACGTTGATGGTGGTGGATGTGATCTTCCCCGGCTGGATGCCGTGGCGACGGCTCGCGCTGGCGCAGGACGTGCCGGGCTACTTCGCCCAGGTAGATCTCATCAAGTCGATGGACTTCGACTGGCTCGTTTCGGGTCATGTGGCGCGCGTGGGCACCAAGGCCGATGTGGTCGTGCAGCACGAGTTCCTGCAAGACCTCAAGGCTGCCGCCGGCAAGGCGCTGCAAACGACGCCGCTGGCCGAAGGCATGGATGCGCGCGACAAGAGCAACCCCTGGGCCGTGTTCGATCACTACATCGATCGCGTGGCCGCGCAGTGCGTCAATACGCTGACGCCCAAATGGGCACCGCGCCTGGCGGCCTTCGATGTCTACATTTGGGATCAATGCTTCACGATGGAGCAGAGCCTGCGGCTGGATTGATGCCGATCAATTGAAAGCGCATGCCCTTCGCGGCGAGCATCAACCCCTCTCAACAGGAGCACACCATGAATCAGGAAATCGTTGTCGTCTATCACAGTGGCTATGGCCACACCCGGCGCGTTGCCGAGGCCGTTGCGCGCGGCGCGCGCGCCGCATTGCTCGCCGTCGATGAACACGGGGAAATCCCGACGGCAGGCTGGGACGCGCTCGCGCAGGCCAGGGCAATCGTCTTCGGCTCGCCCACCTATATGGCCAACGTGAGCTGGCAGTTCAAGCGATTCATCGACGCCTCGTCGGCGGTATGGATGAAACAGGGCTGGAAAGACAAATTCGCGGCGGGCTTCACCAACAGCGCCGGCATCAACGGCGACAAGCTCGTGACGCTCCAGACGCTGGTGGCGCTGTCGCAGCAGCACGGCATGTTGTGGATCGGCACGGGCATGATGCCGAGCAACGTCAAAGCCTCGGGGCGCGAAGACCTCAACTACCTGGCGTCGTTTACCGGCCTGATGACCGCCACGCCTGCCGATGCCGGCATCGAGGAAATGCACCCCGGCGACCTGAAAACCGCAGAAGCCTTCGGCGTGCGCCTTGCCGACATCGTCCGGATGCAT
>JBEQCD010000069.1:0-13864 GCA_041639515.1 Hydrogenophilales bacterium
TGGAAGGCGCGTTGAACCGGCGCAGCGTGAACAGCCGGCAACTGATCCTGATAGTGAATCGAATCGAAAAGGAATGAATCATGGCCCGTCCCATGGGTGGTAAATCCGGCGGCAAGTTCGCCAACAAGCGTCGCGACAGCGGCAATCGTGGTCTCTTCAAGCGCCGCAAGTTCTGCCGCTTCACGGCAGAAAAAGTCGCCGAAGTGGATTACAAGGACGTTGACGTCCTGAAGGAATTCATCGCCGAAAACGGTCGCATCATCCCCGCCCGCATCACCGGCACCAAGGCGCACTATCAGCGCCAGCTGGGCACCGCGATCAAGCGTGCGCGCTTCCTGGCGCTCATGCCGTACACCGACCTGCATTGAGGAGACGACCATGCAAGTGATTCTGATGGATAAAGTCGTCAACCTGGGCAACCTGGGCGACGTAGTGAAAGTGAAGGACGGCTACGCCCGCAACTTTCTCATTCCCACCGGCCGAGCACGCCGTGCCACGCAGGCCAACATGGATGCCTTCGCAGCCCAGAAGGCCGAACTCGAGCGCATCGCTGCCGAGAAACTGGCTGATGCCCAGCGCCGTGGCGAGAAACTCGAAGGCGTGAGTGTGAAAATCGGCCAGAAGGCCGGTGTTGATGGCCGCCTGTTCGGTTCGGTCACCAACGCTGACATCGCCGACGCACTGAAGGCTCTGGGCCATGACGTGGCTAAAGCCGATGTGCGCCTGCCGGATGGCCCGTTCAAGGCTGCTGGTGAATACGCTGTGGTGCTCGGTTTGCATCACGACGTGACCGCCAACATCACGGTGACGGTGGTCGGCGAGCAGTAAGCTGCATGCTGCTTCCAGAAAAGGAGTCTTCGGGCTCCTTTTTTATTGCGGCCTTATTCCTTTTCACCCACCGTTTATCCACAGATTGTCCCTTGGTCGAGGGAGGGGGGAAGACTAGAATCCCCCGATGGCAGCCATCCACCCCCTGAACGCGTCGGGCGACTCGTACCCACTCGACCCCCAGCTCGCGCACATGCGCCTGCCGCCCCATTCACTTGAAGCGGAGCAGGCCGTGCTGGGTGGCTTGCTGCTCGACAACGGCGCGTGGGACCGCATCGGCGACGTCGTGTCCGAGAGCGATCTGTATCGCCAGGATCACCGGCAGATTCTCCGTGCCATCATCCGCCAGATTGCCGATAACCGTCCGGCAGACGCGGTGACCGTGGCCGAAGCCCTGCAAAGCCTGGGTGAACTGGAAAACGTGGGGGGGCTGGCTTACATCGTCGCGCTTGCCAGCAACACGCCGTCGGCGGCCAACATTCGCCGATACGCGGAAATCGTGCGCGAGCGGGCCGTCATGCGCCGACTGGCCGAAGTGGCAACCGGTATTGCCGATAGCGCCTATTCGCCAGCAGGCCGGCCGGCCTCGCAATTGCTGGATGAAGCCGAAGCCAAGATTTTCGAGATTGCCGAATCCGGCAGCCGGGGCCAGGCCGGGTTCACCGAGATCAAGCCCCTGCTGAAGGAAGTCGTCGAACGCATCGACGAGCTCTACCACCGCGACAACGATTCCGGCGTGACCGGCGTGCCGACCGGCTTCCACGATCTCGACCAGAAAACCTCCGGCCTGCAACCTGGCGACCTCATCATCGTCGCCGGGCGGCCGTCGATGGGCAAGACCGCGTTCTCGATCAACATCGGAGAAAACGTCGCGCTCGACACCGGCCTGCCGGTCGCGGTGTTTTCCATGGAAATGGGTGGTGCGCAGCTGGTGATGCGGATGATCGGCTCGGTCGGCCGGCTCGACCAGCACCGTCTGCGCACCGGCAAGCTCGGCGAAGACGACTGGCAGCGCCTGACCTACGCCCTTGGCAAGCTGAACGAAGCGCCGGTCTTCATCGACGAAACGCCGGGTCTCAACGTGCTCGAACTGCGCGCGCGGGCACGGCGGCTGATGCGCCAGTGCGGCAAGCTCGGCCTCATCATCATCGACTACCTGCAGCTCATGGCGGGCAGCGGTGGCGGCGAAAACCGCGCGACCGAAATCTCGGAAATCTCGCGTGCGTTGAAAGGGCTGGCCAAGGAGCTGCACGTGCCGGTGATCGCGCTCTCGCAGCTCAACCGCTCGCTCGAACAGCGTCCGAACAAGCGTCCGGTGATGTCGGACCTGCGCGAATCGGGTGCCATCGAACAGGACGCTGACGTGATCCTCTTCATCTACCGCGACGAGGTTTACAACCCCGACACGCAGGACAAGGGCAAGGCCGAGATCATCATCAGCAAGCAGCGTAACGGCCCCATCGGCATGGTCCCGCTGGCCTTCCTGGGTGAATACACGCGCTTTGAATCGCTGGCGCAGCCCGGCTCCTACTGACACGATGCGGCCAATCCGGGCGCGGATATCGATCGGTGCGCTCGCGCACAACCTGCGCGTGGCACGCCGTCACGCAGGCGGGGCACATGTTTTTGCCGTGGTGAAAGCCAATGCATATGGCCATGGGCTCTCGCGGGCGCGACGGGCCTTCGCCGCTGCCGATGGCTTTGCCGTGCTGACACTTGAAGAAGCCGCCAATCTCAGGCTCATGGGCGTCGAACAGCCCATCCTGCTGCTGGAAGGATTCTTCGGACCGGACGAAATCGCCAGCTGCGCCGAGCTCGATGTGTGGCCGGTACTGCACCACGCCGCCCAGCTCGACTGGCTGGAGCGCTCACCTCCTGCCCGGCCGCTGTCCATTTTCCTGAAATTCGACAGCGGCATGCATCGCCTGGGCTTTCCTCTGGGCGCACATGCCGAGGTTGTCTCGCGGTTGCGCCAGATGCCCTGCGTGGCCAGCGTGACGCTGATGACGCATTTTGCGCAGGCAGATGAAGCTGCCGGCACAGACTGGCAGCTCAAGCCCTTTCTCGATCAACTGGCGGTCTATGGCCTCTCCTGGAGCAGTGCCAACTCGGCGGCCTTGCTGCGCTATCCCGAAACCTGCGGCGCATGGGTCCGCCCCGGCATCATGCTCTATGGCGCATCGCCCTTTGCGGAGGTGTCAGCGGCAGAGCTTGACCTGCGCCCGGCAATGCGGCTTACCTCGGAATTGATCAGCGTGCAGATGATACGGGCGGGTGAGGGTGTGGGGTACGGCCAGCTGTTCCGGGCGGAACACGACATGCGCGTGGGCGTGGTGGCCTGTGGCTACGCGGACGGCTATCCGCGCCATGCCCCGACGGGTACGCCGGTTGCGGTGAACGGGCGACTGTCACGCACGCTCGGCCGGGTATCGATGGACATGCTGTGCGTGGATTTGCATGACATGCCCGAGGCGATGCCGGGGAGCCCGGTGGAACTCTGGGGGCAAACAGTGCCGGTCGACAGTGTCGCCGCCGCCGCCGGCACGACAAGCTACGAGCTGCTGTGTGCCCTGGCGGCGCGGGTGCCGGTTGAAGAGGTCGACTGAGCCTCAGTGCGTGGTGCCGAACGACGGATCACGCGTACCCGGCGGCATCGGCAGGCCGGCGTAACGGGTGGCCTGGGCGATCGGGCCGCGCGGGAACAGCGAATAGAGCAACCTGTGTCCGCCCATGCCGGCGAACTCCTCTTCCAGACTGTTCAGCAGCGCACGCGCATTGACCGTGCCGCCGTGATCCGCATAGCAGTCGCGCAGGTAACGGATGATGCCGAGATGGTCGTCGGTCAGTTCAAGACCGTCCTGCCGGGCCATCTCGACCGCCTGTGATTCGCTCCAGGGGTCAAGTTCAAACAGATGGCCGCGTGAACCTGGATCGGTCAGTTCCTGAATCACCCATTTGTTGATGTCCAGCATGTGTTGCTCCTCGGTTGGTTGAAGGAGATTGGGTTATAGAACCTGGCAACCGAAATCCAAGTCCCGGACGAGCATTTACCTGCAGGGGCTTGTGTTTATAATCGGGCCATCCAAACAGGGGAGCTTCAACATGAAAGCCATTGCACGCGCACTCGTCCTGGGGTTGGTTCTGACCCACGCGACGTATCCTGCACACGCTAGCCTCTTCGGTTTCAAACTCGGGGGCGACAAAAAGGAAGAAGGCCAGGCTTCGGGCTCGGCAGGACCGGACGGTGCGCAAGGCGAGGCGAAGGAACTGGAGAAGTGCGATAAACCTTACGGCACCCTGGCGGTGGTCGAGCCCCAGGACGCGGTGATTTCGCATCTGCTGCAATACGGCCTGCAATCCCCCACCGGCCTGATCCGCATGATGGTGCAACAGTCCAACTGTTTCGTGCTGGTGGAGCGCGGCCGGGCCATGCAGAACCTGATGCAGGAGCGCCAGCTGGCCGAATCGGGCGAACTGCGCCGGGGCTCCAACATGGGCAAGGGCCAGATGGTGACGGCCGATTACGTGCTGACGCCTGACGCAGTGTTTTCCAGCAAGGATTCCGGCGGCATCGGCGGTGCGCTGGGTGGGCTGGGAGTGTTCGGGGCGGTTGCCGGTCTGGTGGCTGCCGGGCTCAAGTTCAAGTCGGCACAGACCACCATGATCCTCTCGGATTCGCGGACCTCGCTGCAACTGGCGTCGGCAACGGGCAATGCCGAAAAAACCGACTGGAGCGTGGGCGGCCTGCTGGTCGGTGGCGGCGCGGCGGGTGCGCTGGGCGGCTACACCAATACGCCGGAAGGCAAGGTGATTGCGGCGAGCTATCTGGACAACTGGAACAACATCGTGCGCTCCATCCGGGGCAATCCGGAGATGCAGCGCCAGGAAATCAGCCTCAAGGGCAAATCCGGCCAGCCGACCAAGGCCGGCGCGGTATTCAACGAAGGCGATGTGCTGATGGGCAAGATTGGCGGCCTGAAGATTTACGCCCAGCCCAGCAAGTCGTCCAAGGTGGTCTTCACCCTCGCGCGTGGCGAGGAAGTCATCTACACCGGCAAGGACAAGGATGGCTTCATCTCGGTGCAGGGGCAGGATGGTGAAGGCTGGGTCGAGCAGGTCATGGTCAGGAAGTAATTCCCACGCACGCACAAGCCGGGGCTTGCCCCGGCTTTTTCATGGGCGGCATTTACGCTGCGGTGTCGCGCGACAGGAAACACTCGATATGGCGTTCGCCGGCCAGGCAGGATGCCAGGCCCGATTCAGCAGTGGCGCGGTCGAGCGCACTGACGAATGCCGGCCAGTCCGCGATGTCCTCGTAAATTTCCATCCAGGTGGTGGGGGCGTCGCAGCGTTGCATCTTGCGTGGCGGCAGCCCGCAAAACGCCCGCATCGCCCGCATCAGTCCCGCCACCCGCTGCTGGGCGTCGTCGGTGCAGGCGGGCTGGATGCGGTAGTAGACGTAAGCCGCGCGCACTTATTCCGGCACGGCGTAGGGCAGCGGCCTGAGCGCCAGAGCAGGGCCATCGGCGGTCTTGAGGTGCAGGGTCTGTCTGCGTGCGCTTTCGATCTGGGTGACGGCCAGGAGGTCATAACCGCCGGTGGGAGCCGGCGCGGCGTTCACCACCATGCCGCTGGCCTGCTCGCCAAGGTCGGCGCTGTAGAGGCTGTCGCCCGGCGCGGCGGCCGCGTCCACATGGGCCAGCACCATGCGGCGTTTCATCTTGCCGAGATACTGGCTGCGCGCGACGATTTCCTGGCCGGGGTAGCAGCCTTTCTGGAAGCTCACGCCGCCGAGCGCCTCGTAATTCACCATCTGCGGCACGAATTGCTCCTGCGTGGCCGCGACGATCATGGGAATGCCGGCGTTGAGGCGCAGCCAGTCCCATACCGGCACACCAACCGGACGGGCGTGGGTTTTGAGGCTGTGCCATGCGGTTTCGGCCTGTTCGGGAAGAATAGACAGGACGAACTTGTCGCTGCCGACGCGCACGCACCGGCCAGCCGGATGCGCTACCGACTGCATGATCGATTCGGGTATCGGGCCCAGCGCAGCGGTGACGGCTTCCGGTGCGGCAGGGCCGGCCACAACCAGGCGCACGCGCTCGTCGCTGGCGTCGCGGCCCCGGGTTTTTGCACGCATCACGAACATCGACAGGCGCTTGAGCACGCTTGGCAGGATGTCACCCGACAACTGGAGACAGGTGTCATCGCCGTCCCGCCACACCAGAAAATTGCCGAGCAGGCGGCCTTTGGGCGTGCAGTAACCGCTCCATTGCGCACCGTCGGCGTGCAGGGCGCGCACGTCATTGGTAAGCTGGCCCTGCAGGAACGCAGTGGTTTCCTCACCAGAAAAGGCGATGACTCCCAACTGCGACAGGTCGGCCATCACGGTGCCGTCGATGGCGGCGGCGCGTTCGGCGTCTGCGTCCCCATAGTGGGCGACACTGCCGTTTTCAAACTGGGCGTTCTGCGACAGGAGAAAGGTTTTCCAGGATTCGATCACGATGGTCTTGCTTTCAAAATGCAATCTGAAAAGTTTACACGCGGATGCGTGAGTTGAAACTCAAACCCTCACGGCGTCTGGGGGCAGGCCTGCTGGTTCTGGGTCTGCTGGCCTGCGTGGCGATTGCGCAGGCGGATGTGCCTGTGCCGCTGCAGTGGGGTTTGATGATTTTGGTGGGCGGAGCAGTCTACTGGCACATGCGGCATGCTGCGACCTTGCCCGGCCTTGCGCTCGCGCAGGACGGTGGCCTGCATGTGCGCGCAGGGGACGGCGATTGGGAGGCCGCACGGGTTTTGCCCGACAGCCTCGTTTCCACACGCATGATCGTGCTGCGTTATCGCGGCCGCGCAGATCGGACGCGAACCCTGGTCTTGCTGCCGGACAGCGCGGCGGCAGACGACCTGCGCAAGCTCAGGGTGTCGCTTCGCTGGGCACGCCACACACGCTCGGACACATCGTCCCCGGACGCGGGTTGAGCACGGTGTTGCCGGCGATCGGCAGCGTTTCGGGATAATCGCGGCTGGTGTGCAGGCCCCGGCTTTCCTGGCGCAGCTGGGCGGAGCGGATGATGAGATCGGCGGTCTGCACGAGATTGCGCAGTTCGATGAGGTCATTGCTGACGCGGAAATTGCGGTAGAACTCGTCGATTTCCGCCCGCAGCAGGCGAACGCGGTGCGAGGCGCGTGCGAGCCGCTTGTTGGTGCGAACGATGCCCACGTAATCCCACATGAACCGGCGCAGTTCGTCCCAGTTGTGCGAGATCACCACTTCTTCGTCCGGGTCGGTCACGCGCGAGGCGTCCCAGCTGGGAAGGTCGAGCATGGGGGCGGCAGGCGTGGCGAGAATGTCGGCGGCTGCGGCATGCCCGAACACCAGGCATTCCAGCAGCGAGTTGGAAGCCAGGCGGTTGGCACCATGCAGGCCGGTGAAGGTGACTTCGCCTACGGCGTGCAGGTTGCACAGGTCGGTGCGTGCCTTCAGGTCGGTGACCACGCCGCCGCAGGTGTAATGTGCGGCTGGCACAACCGGAATCGGCTGCCGGGTAATGTCGATCCCCAGCTCCAGGCAGCGCTTGTGGATTGTGGGGAAATGCTCGCGCACGAACTCCGCAGGTTTGTGGCTGATGTCGAGGAACACGCAGTCAAGCCCGCGTTTTTTCATCTCGAAGTCGATTGCCCGCGCCACCACATCGCGCGGGGCGAGCTCGGCCCGCGCGTCGTGCAGATGCATGAAGCGTGAACCGTCCGGCAACAGCAGATGTCCGCCTTCGCCCCGCACCGCTTCGGTGATGAGGAAGGATTTGGCGTGCGGGTGATACAGGCAGGTGGGATGGAACTGCACGAATTCCAGATTGCCTACGCGACAGCCGGCGCGCCAGGCCATGGCAATGCCGTCGCCGGTCGAGGTGTCGGGGTTGGTCGTGTAGAGATAGACCTTGCCCGCGCCGCCGGTGGCCAGCACGGTGTGACCGGCCGCAAAGGTCTCGACTTCGCCTGTGCCGCGATTGAGCGCATAGGCCCCGTGAATCTGGCGTTCCTGTCCGCCCACGCGCTTGCCCGAGATCAGGTCGATGGCGACATGCTGTTCGAAGGTGTCGATGTTGGGGTGGGCGCGCACCTTGTCGAGCAGGCTGGTCTGCACGGCGTGGCCGGTCGCATCGGCAGCGTGAACCACCCGACGGCGTGAATGGCCGCCCTCGCGTGACAGATGGAAGCCGCCCGGTGCCTGCGGGTCGGGCGTGAAGGCCACGCCGTTGGCGGTCAGCCAAGCGATCATTTCACGCGCCTGGCCGGCAACGAGACGGGTGACGTCGACGTCGCACAGGCCCGCGCCGGCAACCAGCGTGTCGTGGACGTGGGCTTCGACCGAATCGCCACTGTCGACGGCCGCTGCAATCCCGCCCTGGGCCCAGTCACTGGCGCCGTCGGTCATCCTGCGTTTGGTCACAATGGCCACGCGGCGCGCGTCGGCGAGCTTGAGCGCGGTGGTCAGGGCGGCCAGCCCGCTGCCGAGGATGAGTACGTCGTGTCTGTGCTGCATGGTGCGGGCGATGATAGCAGGCTGCGCCAGTGCAGGAATAACCCTGTTGCGATTGAACTTTAGCGGCCCTCGCGGCTCAATTGGCCGGAAGATGCGCTCGCGTATACTTCCGCCCATACAACAAGCTGCAGGGAGACATGTCGGATCGCGAACTGGATCAGGTGCTGGTCGAGCGCGCCCAGAAGGGCGACAAACGCGCATTCGAGCTGCTGGTGAGCAAGTATCACCGCAAGCTCGGGCGGCTTTTGTCGCGCATGGTGCGTGACGCGGCCGAGGTGGAAGACATCACGCAGGAAGCCTTCATCAAGGCCTATCGGGCCTTGCCGGGGTTTCGTGGCGAGAGTGCCTTCTATACCTGGCTGTACCGGATCGCGGTGAATACGGCAAAGAACTACCTGGTGGCCCACAAGCGCCAGCCGGTTTCATCGGATGTACTGGCCGAGGATGCGGAGAACTTCGAGGACGGCGACATGCTGCGCGATATCGCGACGCCTGACGCGGAACTCCAGACCAAGCAGATCGCCAAAGCAGTGAACGAGGCAGTGGAAGCGCTGCCCGAGGAATTGAGAACAGCCATCACCCTGCGTGAACTCGAAGGCATGAGTTACGAGGAAATCGCAGAGACGATGGCGTGTCCGATCGGTACCGTGCGTTCGCGGATTTTCCGGGCGCGCGAGGCCATCGCCGAGAAAATCCGCCCCATGCTGGGCACGAGTCAGGATAAAAGGTGGTAAGCATGTCTGCATTGCGCAAAATCGATTCCGTCCCCGAGGCCGATGAAACTCGCCTGTCGGTGTTGTCCGCCCTGATGGATGGCGAAGCGTCGGCTTCGGATTCGGAAGCCGGGTTTGCCGCGTTGCGAACGCAGGCGGCTGCGCGCCGCGACTGGGCGGACTATCACCTCATCGGCGATGCGCTGCGTGGTGTGGAACCGGCTTCGGATGATTTCATGGCCCGTTTCTCAGCCAGTCTGGCAGACGAACCCACCGTACTGGCACCGCGCCGGCATGGCTGGGTGCAGGGTGTGGCCGTGGCCTCCTTTGCGGTGCTGGCGGTGTGGGGCACGGTCAGCCTCACCGGCATCCTCAACGATGCGCCGACCGGCAGCACCATGGCGAGTGCGCCGGCCCCGCAGGCGCTGGCATTGGCTGACGCGCGGCCGGATGCCGAACAGGCGGCTGCCCGCATGGCACCCTACTTGGTGGCCCATCAGGAATTCGCGCCCATGGCGGTCGTGTCACCCTACCAGCGCGCCGTGGCCGTGTCGGTGGAGCCTCGCTGATGCAGGCAGTGAGTTTCGTCTGGTCTCGTGGCCTGGTCGCCCTGCTGGCCGGGTGGGTGCTGGCAACCTCCGCCCACGCCGACAGTGCGCTGGACTGGCTCAACCGGGCTGCGCAGGCGGCCAAGGAACAGAATTACAGTGGCGTGTATGTCTATCACCACGGCGAGCATGTCGAGGTGATGCGGGTACTGCACCGTGCCGATGCGCGCGGCGAACAGGAAAAGGTCGAGGTACTCGACGGCACGCCCCGCCAGTTCCTCCGGGTCAACAACGACGTGTACTGCCACCTGCCCGATGGCCGGCATGTGCGGCTGGAGCGCAATGCTCCGCGCCGATTCTTCCCCGCCCTGTTGCCGAGCGAACCGCAGGCGCTGCTGGCGCACTACGACGCCAAGCTTGGCGGTAGCGAGCGCGTGGCCGGGCGACTGTGCCAGGTGGTCACGCTGGAACCGCGCGACGGCTACCGGCATGCTTTCAACCTGTGGCTCGACAAGCGCACCGGCCTGCCGCTCAAATCTCGCATCGTCAACGAGAATGGCGGCGTGGTGTCCATGTTCGTGTTTTCCGAAGTGCAGATCGGCAAAGCGCCCGACGCCAAGCACTTCCAGAACGATATCGCAGGCAAGCGTGTCCTCAACGCCAGCCTCGACAAGGTGACCGATGCAGCCTGGAGCGCCAAAGCGCCCCCCGGTTATGCGCAGGTGGGGGCTGCCGTACGGCCGCTGCCAGGCAAGACTTCGCCGGTCACGCACCTGGTTTTCTCCGACGGCCTCTCCGTCCTCTCGATGTTCATCGAACCTACGGACCCCCGGGCGCATACGCTCAACGGGCTGTCCGCCGAAGGGGCAATCGGCATCTACGCCCGGTCGGTGGATGGGTATACCGTCACCACCCTGGGTGAAGCGCCTGCGGCGGCGCTGATCGAAACTGGCAATTCAGCCAGAAAAAAATAATCCGACTGCACCATGCTCGAACAGGCCGCTGAAGTCCTCGTCGCCGACCCCGGCAGCACGTGGGTGCGTGCGGTCGAATCCTCGGGCTGCGGCTCGTGCGGCGGGCAGGGCTGCTCGACGCGGCGCATCGCCGAACTCTTCCGCCGCGATGCGCGGGGTTTCCAGGTCGACAGTGAATTCCCCCTGATGCCGGGCGAACGCGTCGTGATCGGCATCCCGGACGGCAGCGTGCTCGCGGGGGCGCTGCGGGTGTATGGTCTGCCCCTGGTGGCCATGCTGCTGGGCGCACTGCTCTCCCAGGCCTGGGTGCCTGGCGACGCTTCAGCGCTGGTCGGCCTGCTGGCGGGGGGTGGGCTGGGATTCCTGCTGGCCCGCAGCGGTCGGGCAGCCCGCCCGGTCGTACTGCGGCGCGACACCCCGGACACCCGAACGATTCATCTCACGAAAGGATAAAGCCATGATGCGAACCGCAATGGCAGGACTGGCCCTGGCAGCAACTCTGTCGGCCCCGGTGCTGGCAAAGGATGTTGTCGATGTCGCCGACCTGGTCGAAAGGCAGGGGCCGGCAGTCGTCAACATCAGCACAACCAAGCTGGTCAAACGGGGGCAAGAAGGCATGCCCTTCGTCATGCCCGACGAAGAGGACATGCAGGAATTCTTCCGCAAGTTCTTTCCACCCGGAGGCCCGGGCGGGCAGGGCGGGCCGATGCAGGAAATCCCCGCGCGGGGGGCCGGCTCGGGCTTCATCGTCAGCAGCGACGGTTACATTCTCACCAACGCGCACGTGGTGAAAAACGCCGACGAAGTGGTCGTGAAACTCATCGACAAACGCAAGTTCACCGCCAAAGTGGTGGGCACCGACACCCGCACCGACGTGGCCGTGCTGAAGATTCCGGCGGGCAACCTTCCCACCGTGAAGCTGGGTGACCCGACCAAACTGCGCGTGGGCGAGGCCGTGGCGGCCATCGGTTCGCCTTTCGGCTTCGAAAACTCGGTCACGGCGGGCATTGTTTCCGCCAAGGGCCGGTCGCTGCCGTCCGAGAACTATGTGCCCTACATCCAGACCGATGTGCCGATCAACCCTGGCAATTCCGGCGGCCCGCTGTTCAACATGAAGGGCGAAGTGGTCGGCATCAATTCACAGATCTACAGCCGCAGCGGTGGCTACCAGGGCGTGTCCTTCGCCATTCCCATCGACGTGGCCATGGAAGTAGTGGGCCAGCTGAAGTCGGGTGGCAAGGTTTCCCGTGGCTGGCTGGGCGTGGTGATCCAGGAAGTGACGGCCGACCTCGCCGAATCCTTCGGCCTTGACCGGCCGCGCGGTGCCCTGGTGGCGCAGGTGCAGCCCGATTCACCCGCAGCCCGGGCAGGCCTGCAGGCGGCCGACGTGATTCTCGAATTCAACGGCAAGCCGGTCGAAAATTCGGGCGATCTGCCCCGCATGGTCGGCATGGCCAAGCCCGGCGCGCAGACCCCGGCCACCGTGTGGCGCAAGGGAAAGTCCCTGCAGCTGAATGTGGTGCTGGGCGAATTGCCGGGCGAGACCGCGCAGGGTGAAGGCGAAAGCAAGGCGTTTTCGCGGGGCGGGCTGGCCTTGTCCGAACTCAACGCCGAGCAGAAGCGCGCGCTCGACCTGACGCACGGCCTGAGGGTGGAGGAAGCAACCGGCGACGCTGCCCGCGCAGGTATCCGTTCGGGCGACATCATCCTGGCCGTGAACAACACCAAGGTGGCCAGCGTGGACGCTTTCCGCAAGGCCATCGCAACCGTGGCCGTCGGCAAGAGCGCGGCCATTCTGGTGCGCCGGGGTGACGGGTCGCTGTACATTCCGCTGAAGATATCGGGTGAGTAAAGACCTCATCCTCTATACCCGCACAGGCTGCCCGCTGTGCGAGGAGATGGAGGCGGCGGTCGAGGGACTGCTGGCCGGACGGACCATCGCGATCGCCCGGGTCGACGTCGATACCGACTCAGCGCTCAAGACCCGCTACGGCTGGGATGTGCCGTTGCTGTTCCACGGCGAAACCGAGATTGCCCGACACCGCCTCGATCCGGCTGCGTTTCGTGCATGGCTCGCCGGAAACGCCTGAAATCCGTTAAAATTCGCGCAGTTATCTCATCCCTGACCGGGCACGGAAACGTGCCCGTTTTGTTGTGTCGCAGACCCTGATCCGCAATTTTTCCATCATTGCCCACATCGACCACGGCAAGTCCACGCTGGCCGACCGCCTGATCCAGTTTTGCGGCGGACTGTCGGAGCGCGAGATGGAAGCCCAGGTGCTCGATTCGATGGACCTGGAAAAGGAACGTGGCATCACCATCAAGGCGCAGACCGCCTCGCTCACCTACAAGGCGCAGGATGGCCAGGTCTACCGCCTGAACCTGATCGACACGCCGGGGCACGTCGATTTCTCCTACGAAGTCAGCCGTTCGCTCTCCGCCTGCGAGGGCGCGCTGCTGGTGGTCGACGCCTCGCAGGGCGTGGAAGCGCAGACGGTGGCGAACTGCTACACCGCCATCGACCTCGGCGTGGAAGTCATCCCCGTGCTGAACAAGATCGACCTGCCGGCCGCCGACCCCGATCGGGTGGCGGAGGAAATCGAGGACATCGTCGGGCTCGACGCGAGCGACGCGGTGCGAGCCTCGGCCAAGACCGGCATCGGCATCGCCGAAATTCTCGAAGTGGTGGTGAAGCAGGTGCCGCCGCCGCGCGGCAACGAAACCGCGCCGCTCAAGGCGCTCATCATCGACTCCTGGTTCGACAACTACGTCGGCGTCGTCATGCTGGTGCGCGTGGTCGACGGTGCCTTGCGCCCCAAGGACAAGATCCGCTTCATGGCCACTGGCGCGCAGTACCTCACCGAGCACGTCGGTGTGTTCACGCCGAAATCGGTGGACCGCGAGCAGCTCGCCACCGGCGAGGTCGGCTTCGTCATCGCCGGCATCAAGGAGCTCAAGGCCGCGCAGGTGGGTGACACCATCACGCTGGTGGACAACCCGGCCGCCGAGCCGCTGCCCGGCTTCAAGAAGGTGCAGTCGCAGGTGTTCGCTGGTCTCTATCCGGTCGAGTCGCACGACTTCGAGGCGCTGCGCGACGCGCTCACCAAGCTGCAACTGAATGATGCGGCCTTGCAGTTCGAGCCCGAAGTCAGCCAGGCGCTGGGCTTCGGTTTCCGCTGCGGTTTTCTTGGCCTTTTGCACATGGACATCGTGCAGGAACGGCTCGAACGCGAATACGACATGGACCTCATCACCACC
>JBEQCD010000070.1:0-13815 GCA_041639515.1 Hydrogenophilales bacterium
CGTCGCGTCCAGCCCGCTCGTGCCGGGCAACGACCCGACGCTGCTGTTCACCAACGCGGGCATGGTGCAGTTCAAGGACGTGTTCACCGGCCAGGACACGCGCAGCTACACCCGTGCGGTCTCGTCGCAACGCTGCGTGCGCGCCGGCGGCAAGCACAACGACCTGGAAAACGTCGGCTACACCGCGCGCCACCACACCTTCTTCGAGATGCTGGGCAACTTCAGCTTCGGCGACTACTTCAAGCAGGACGCGATCAAATATGCGTGGGAATACCTCACGCAGGTGCTGAAGCTGCCGACCGAGAAACTGTGGGTGACGGTCTATGCCGAGGACGACGAGGCCTATGACATCTGGCATCACGACGTGGGTGTGCCGAAGGAGCGCATCGTCCGCATCGGTGACAACAAGGGCGCGCGCTACGCCTCCGACAACTTCTGGGCGATGGGCGATACCGGCCCCTGCGGCCCCTGTACCGAAATCTTCTACGACCACGGCCCCGAGGTCGCGGGCGGCCCGCCCGGCTCGCCCAACGAGGACGGCGACCGCTACATCGAGATCTGGAACAACGTGTTCATGCAGTTCAACCGGGACGAATCCGGGACGATGCACAAGCTGCCGAAGCCAAGCGTGGACACCGGCATGGGCCTGGAGCGCATTTCGGCGGTGATGCAGCACGTGCATTCCAACTACGAGATCGACCTCTTCCAGGCGCTGATCGCGGCCGCCGCGCGCGAACTCCCTCACCCCAACCCTCTCCCCGAGGGAGAGGGGGCGAACGCTGAGCCCAAACCGATTGACGACCTGGGCAACAACTCGCTCAAGGTCATCGCCGACCACATCCGCGCATGCAGCTTCCTCATCGTCGACGGCGTCATCCCGGGCAATGAGGGGCGCGGCTACGTACTGCGCCGCATCGTCCGCCGCGCCATCCGCCACGGCTACAAGCTCGGCGCACGTGCTGCCTTCTTCCATCGCATCGTGCCCGACCTGGCCGCACAGATGGGCGAGGCCTATCCGGAGCTGGTGAAGGCGCAGGTGCGCGTGATGGACATCCTGAAGCAGGAAGAAGAGCGCTTCTTCGAGACCATCGAAAACGGCATGGGCATCCTCGATACCGCATTGAAGGCCCTGCCCGCAGACGGCACGCTCGACGGCGAGCTCGCGTTCAAGCTGCACGACACCTATGGTTTTCCGCTCGACCTCACGGCCGACGTCTGCCGCGAAGCGGGCATCCAGGTCGACACCGCGGGCTTCGACGCCGCGATGGCGCGCCAGAAGGCCCAGGCGCGCGCCGCCGGCAAGTTCAAGCTGGGCGGCAATCTGGATTACCAGGGCGCTGCGACCGCCTTCCACGGCTACGACACGCTGGCGCACGCCGGCACGGTGCTGGCGCTGTACCGCGACGGCGCGGCCGTGCAGCAACTCTCCGAGGGCGAACTCGGCGTCGTCGTGCTCGACCACACCCCCTTCTACGCCGAATCCGGCGGCCAGGTCGGCGACCGTGGCACGCTGGCCGGATCGAACGGCCAGTTCGAGGTGGAGGACACGCTGAAAATCCAGGCGCAGGTGTTCGGCCACCACGGCATCGTGAAAACCGGCACGCTCAAGCTCGGCGATCCGGTGCAGGCACGCGTCGATGCGGAGAACCGTGCGCGCACCATGCGCAACCATTCGGTCACCCACATCATGCACAAGGCCCTGCGCGAAGTGCTGGGCGAGCATGTGCAGCAGAAAGGCTCGCTGGTGGATGCCGACAAGACGCGCTTCGACTTCGTCCAGCCCAGTCCGATGACGCCCGCGCAGATCCGCGAGGTGGAACGCCGCGTCAACGCCGAGATCCTCGCCAACACGGCAACCCAGGCCCGGCTGATGGACATCGAATCGGCCAAGGCCACCGGCGCGATGATGCTGTTCGGCGAAAAATACGGCGACGAGGTGCGCGTGCTCGACATCGGCACCAGCCGCGAACTGTGCGGCGGCACGCACGTGGCGCGCACCGGCGACATCGGTGCCTTCAAGATCCTCGCCGAATCCGGTGTGGCCGCAGGCATCCGCCGGGTCGAGGCGACCACCGGCGACAACGTGCTGGCCTACATCGGCGAAACAGAAAAGAACCTCGACAGTATCGCCAGCCTGGTCAAGGCCACCCCTGCTGAAGCTGCCGAGCGCGTGGCGCAGATTCTGGAATCGACCCGCGCGCTGGAAAAGGAACTCGAACGCCTGAAATCGAAACTCGCCAGCGCGCAGGGCGACGAACTGCTGCTGCAGGCCGTCGAGGTCAAAGGCCACAAGGTGCTCGCCGCGCGGCTGGACGGCGCCGACGCAAAAACCCTGCGCGAAACCGCCGACAAGCTGCGCGACAAACTGAAGTCCTGTGCCCTGGTGCTGGGCACGGTGGCCGACGGCAAGGTCAGCCTGATCGCCGCCGTGACGCCCGACCTGACCGGCCACCTCAAGGCCGGCGAACTGGTCAACGCGGTGGCCCAGCAGGTGGGCGGCAAGGGCGGCGGCAAGCCGGACATGGCCATGGCCGGCGGCAGCGACCCCACCGCCCTGCCGGCGGCGCTGGCCTCGGTGCCGGCCTGGGTCGAATCGCGCCTGGACTGAGCGCCGGCCTGAGCAACCCTGGCCTTGCGCATCCAATCGACGCGCATGGGTATAGTATTTGCTGATACGTCCGTAAAGTGTCCATTGGACCGACTTTCGCTTACCTTTGTTGATGGCAACACACCATGACCTCTCTGGCCGGTAAATTCGCTTCGGGAATCGCCCGCCTCACCAACCTGGGCAAGCGGGACGACGATCCTTTGACCAATCTCAAGGCAGCTTCACGCTGGCTCGACAACCTGCCGGTGGGCGATGCCTTCAAGTGCCAGCAGACCATCCTGGAAGAGCTTCGCCGCTTCAACGAGAACTCGTCGGAACTCATGAAAGATCGACTGGGTGTGTTGATGCTGCTGGACGAGAAATCCCGCGATCTGCAGGACACCCTGGTTCGGCAATACCTGCGCAACCCCCGCATGTCACGCCCGGTCGAGAGCCAGCTCTGGCATGCGGTCTACGGTCTGTACTGGGAAATCGCCCGCGGCTACCACACCTTTGTGCTCAATTTCGCACGCGGTGCCGGCAAGACCCCGCACGAAAACCAGATCCCCCTGATTACCCTGCGCGCCATCCGCATTTTCGGCCAGTTGCTCAAGTGGCGTGCCGTGCGCTACCTCGGCCCCGGCGAAAAGCTCTGGCTGCGCCTGCACAACCTCTACCGGGTTGCCGAAAGCGAAGGCTTCCAGCGCACGTCGCAAACCGCCTATGCCGGGGAAACGCTCTGCACGTGCGAATCGGCTTACCTGCATATCCTCATGCTGCATCTCGCCAATTCCGGCACCCTGTATCCGCGTCAGCTTGATCTGGTCGATCGCTGGCTATGCCAGTGGCACGACCATCTGTCGCTCGACACGCGGGCAGACGCTGAACACCATACCTTCGCGGTCGACCTGTCTGCCGACCATGGCCCGCGCCGCATCCGCAAACCCGAAAGCGACAAACCCATGCGTTTCTGGGCCACGTCTGCGCTGCTGGACAAACTCGACACGATCGTGGATGAGTTGCGTGAAGGTACACCCGCCGCCGCGCTCGGCTTGACCGAAGACGCCCGCACCAGTGAAAGCATTGACCTGCTGGGCCACCTTCACCAGCACTGGTCATCCCTGTCTTCCCGTGAACAGCGCCGTGCGCCGCGCGCCTCGGTCAAAAGCCTGATCGATGTTGCGCAGGGCTTCGGCACCATCGTCAGCCAGATCAAGTCCACCACGCCGGCAGCCCCTGCCGCTTCGCCGTATGGCAGCGGCATCAACTACAGCGAGGCCGACGACGTCCAGGTTTACGGCTTCGTCACCGAACGCACCCGTGAACGCAATTCGCAGCTCCAGATGCCCACCGTGCGCATCTCGTCTGACGTGGAACGCTGGGTGATGCAGGATGAAAGTGAATGCGGATACGGTGCAGTCGTCGAATCGCGCGACAAGGACTGGCTCCGCGTCGGTGCGTTGCTCGCACTGAAGGCACAGGACGTCGCCGACTGGAAACTGGGTGTGGTGCGCCGGCTTTCCCGTCTCAATGACGACTCCAGTTCCATCGGCATCGAAATCATGCCGACCAAACCTCGACTGGTCATGCTCTACGACGTCATCTCCTCGTCCGGCTACACGGTGGACGGCATGGACAACAGCGGTGCCATCCTGCCCAAGGCCTGCCTGTGGCTGGAAGACGCCACCCAAAGCAGCATCATCATCGACCCCGTGAATTACGCACCGGGCAAGGTTTTCCACACCAACATCGGTGGCGAACGCAAGCACCTGGCACTCGGCAACCCCACCGAGCGCAGCGAAGGCTGGATCCGGGTCAGCGTGGAACCGGTCAAGGGCTGAGCCACTCCGCCCGCCGCCTGATCTGCGGGACACATCACGCCGGTTTAACTTTGCCCGGCACTCTGGCACAATCGTCGAAGAAATGACACGCGCGGACCTGCCCCACCGGGCTCGCCGCTGGCGCCAGAATGCGGAGGACAAGTGGCCCATACCAGCAAGCCCACCCTGTTGATCGTCGACGACGATCCCCTGATTTCCGACACCCTCACCTACGTCCTCAGCAAGGACTTTGAAATTTCCGCCGCCGAGTCCCGCGCCCAGGTCAAGAGCCTGATGATGCAGCTCGACGAGCCGCCGCAACTGGCCCTGGTCGACCTGGGCCTGCCGCCCCAGCCGCACAAGCCTGACGAAGGCTTTGCGCTCATCGCCGACCTGCTCGGCATTTCGCCCAGCATCAAGATCCTCGTGCTGTCCGGCCAGAGCGACGAGGCCAACGCCCGCCACGCGCGCGCGCTGGGCGCGATCGATTTCGTCGCCAAGCCCTGCGAACCGGAGCGCCTGAAATCGCTGCTCTTCAACGCTTTACTGGTGCAGGATGCAGAACGCAGCGCCGACAAGGCCCCCGCCCCCGTCAAGGATTCCGGCATCGTGGGTGAAAGCCCGGCCATGGACAAGCTGCGCGAGCAGATCAAGCAATACGCCGCCGCGCCCTTCCCGGTGCTGATCGAAGGCGAATCCGGCAGCGGCAAGGAACGGGTGGCCTCCAGCCTGCACCATCTGTCGCCGCGTGCCAGCAAGCCCTATCTGGCGCTCAACTGCGCGGCGATCTCTCCCACGCTCGTCGAACCCACGCTCTTTGGTTACGCCAAAGGCGCGTTCACCGGTGCCACCAGCGCCCGTGCTGGCTATTTCGAAGAAGCCGAAAACGGCACCCTGTTCCTCGACGAGATCGGCGAGCTGCCGCTGGAGCTCCAGGCCAAGCTGCTGCGCGTGCTGGAAAACGGCGAGTACCAGCGCGTCGGCGAAACCCAGCCGCGCTTTTCCAACGCCCGCGTGGTGGCCGCTACCAATCGCGACCTGCGCGCCGAGATCAAGGCCGGGCGATTCCGCGCCGACCTCTTCCATCGGCTGTCGGTATTTTCCATTGCCGTGCCACCGCTGCGCGAAATGGGCGCGGACAAAACCACGCTGCTCAACCATTTCCGGGATTTCTACGCGCGCGAGGCCAAAAGCCAGCCGTTCTCGCTCGACGCCCGCGCCCAGCAGATGTGGGCGGACTACCATTTCCCCGGCAACGTGCGCGAGCTGCGCAACATTGCCATCCGCCTCACCACCAAATACCCCGGCCTGGCGGTCAACGCCCAGCAGCTCGAGGCCGAACTCGACACCGATCAGGCCTACCCGCAGGAAATCCCGCTGGCCAATGACGGCAAAGCCCTCATCGAACTGGCGCGCAAGCAGCTCCAGAGCGTGGCCAATTTCAACCTCGACGTGAACCTGCGGCAATGGGAAAAGGCCTACGTCGAGGCCGCGCTGAACATGACGCACGGCAACCTGTCGCAGGCAGCCAAGCTCCTGGGCATCAACCGCACCACGCTCTACAGCCGCATGCAGACCTACGGGACCGAGTAAGCCCGGAATCGCCGTGTATTTCGACTTCTTCGGTCTGAAAGAAGCCCCCTTCCGCATCACGCCGAACACCGAGTACTGGCATGACGGCGGCCAGCGGGGCGACACGCTGGCCGCGCTGCGCTACGCCATTGCCCAGGGCGAAGGCATCGTCAAGGTCGTCGGTGAAGTCGGCAGCGGCAAGACCATGCTCTGCCGCATGCTGGCCGCCAGCCTGCCCGACACGGTCGACAGCGTCTATCTGGGCAACCCCACCCTCGATGCCGACGACATGCTGGCCGCCATCCTGGCCGACCTGGGCATCGCTGACCCCGCGCCCACCCGCCAGGCGCGGCTCGCCCAGCTCAACACCCTGCTGCTCGAGCGGCACGCCGCCGGTCGCCGCGTCGTGGTATTCGTCGAGGAAGCGCAGGGCATCCCGCTGGATAACCTCGAATTCCTGCGCCTGCTGACCAACCTGGAAACCGCAACCGACAAGCTGTTGCAGATTGTGCTCTTTGGCCAGCCCGAACTTGATATCCAACTGGCCGAACCGCGCATACGCCAGCTCAAGGACCGCATCACGGTCAGCCTCGGCCTGTCGCCGCTCTCCGAGGCCGAGGTGGGGACCTACCTGCGCGCACGGTTGGCCGTGGCCGGCTATCGCGGGCCCGACCTGTTCCCACCCGCCGTGGTCGCCGCCATTCATCGCCAGTCGGGCGGGTTGTCGCGGCGCATCAACGTGCTGGCGGACAAGACCCTGCTGGCAGCCTACGCCGGCCAGACCCACAGCCTGACCCCGGCGCATGTCGAAGCCGCAGCCGGCGACGCCGAACTGGCCCCGTCCGCCCCTGCGCCCAGCCGGCGCACCCGCTGGCTCTGGCCGGCCATCGGACTGTCCGCTGCGCTTGCACTGGCCGGCCTGGTGATCTGGCTGACGCTGACCCGCGCGTCCGGGCCGGTTACCCCCCCTGCCACCGCTGTCGCGCCCCCACCCGCCCCGTCTCAGGATCGCGCGACCGCCATCCCTGCGCCCGCGCTGACGGATCAGGCCCGCGAAACGGCCGCCTGGCTGGCCACCGCCCCCGCCGGCACCCATGTCATCCAGCTGGCAGCGGCTAAAGATGCAGCCGGCGCAGCCGTTCTATTGGGGAGCCTGGCTCAGGGCCTGCCGCAGCCGTTGCGGGTTCTGCATGGCCTCTCGCAGGGCCAGCCAGCCTGGATGCTGCTTGCAGGCGAGTTTCCCGACCGTGCATCCGCCGTGGCAGCCTTGCGAAAGCTGCCCGAGTCGGCTGCCGGCAAACCGTTTCTGCGCACGGTCGGCAAGATGCGCACAGTTGTACTCGCAACGGAATAAGCATGAATAAAGTGTTGAACCCTGTCCCAAAGGCGCTTGCGCTGACCAGCCTGCTGCTGGCCGGCTGCGTGCCGCCCCAGGCGTTTGACACGTCACCGGGCCACATCAGCCAGACGGCGGCCAGCCCAGCACCGGCCAGCGCCCCGCCTGCCCCGGTTCGCGCCGCACCCACCCTGCCGCCGCCGCAGGCTGCGGCCCCCGTGCCCACCTACACCGTGGTGGTCAACGACGTGCCGGTAAAGGATCTGTTGTTCTCCATTGCCCGCGACACCCAGTACAACATCGACCTGCATCCTGGCATTACCGGCAAGGTATCGCTCAACGCCGTGCAGGAACCGCTGCCGGCCATCCTCGACCGCATCGCCCGGCAAGCCAATCTGCGCTACGAAATGAACGGGCGCACGGTGTCGGTCATGCCCGACACCCCCTACGCCAAGACCTATACCGTCAACTACGTCAACGTCGCGCGCAACACCACGTCCAGCGTCGGCGTGGCCGCGCAGATTGCCAGCACAGGCGTGGGCAGCATCGGCAATACTGCCAGCAGCAATGCGTCGACCTCGGGCAACTCCTCGACCACCACCGTCGCCAGCCAGTCCAACAATGACCTGTGGACCGTGCTTGCCGACAACATCCGTACCATTCTCGCCGGCACCCGGGCCGTTACGCAGAGCAACGCCGAACGCGCCGAGCGGCTCGATGCGGAGAAAGCCGCCCGTGCCGAACGCGTTTCCCAGGCCGAAGCAGCCAGCAAGGCCGGCGCAGGCGCAGCCAATCTCTTCACTGCCGCATTTGCCAACCAGCCTTTGGGAGACGGCAAGTACGACGTGGCCGTGAACCCCGTTTCCGGTACCGTTACCGTGCTCGGCACCGCTCGCCAGCAAGAGCTGGTGCAGCAGTACCTCGACCGCGTGATGCAATCTGCGCAGCGTCAGGTGCTGATCGAAGCCACGATTGTGGAGGTGACACTCAAGGACCAGTACCGCGCCGGGATCGACTGGTCAAAAGCCCTTCAGGGTGCCACCGGCTGGAGCATCAATATCCCGGGAACAGGCGTTGGCGGCTCTAACCTTGCCAATCAATTGCAGCCTTTCATTCAGGCTACCTACACCAATGCCGGTAGCAACGGATTCACAGCTGCAATTGATCTGCTCGAGTCCTACGGGAATACCCGCGTGCTTTCCAGCCCCAAGCTCATGGCACTGAATAATCAGACCGCATTGCTCAAAGTCGTCAACAATCTGGTGTACTTCACCGTCAAATCGGACACCAACCAGAACGCCAACAACACCACAACAACCTTCACGACAACCCCTCAAACCGTACCTGTGGGTGTGGTGATGTCCGTGTTACCGCAAATCAACGAGAACGGCATGGTGTCCCTGACCGTTCGCCCCACCATCTCTCGTCAGGTCGGCACCGTTCTGGATCCCAATCCGGAACTCAAACGGCAGAACATCGACAGCATCATCCCGGTCATCCAGGTGCGCGAGATGGAATCGCTGCTGCAAGTCAAAAGCGGCCAGACCGTCATCCTCGGTGGCCTGATCCAGGACGACACGAACAACGCCCGCGACGGCATCCCGGGCCTGTCGCGCCCGGAAGGCATCGGAGCCGTGTTCGGCCAGCATGAGCGAATGAACAGCCAGACCGAGCTGGTGATCTTTCTGCGCCCCATCGTGGTGGCCAATCCTTCGCTGGAAAGCGACGAACTGCGTGGCTTCCAGCGCCTGCTGCCTGCCGCGCGGAGCCAGCCTTGAGT
Source organism: Hydrogenophilales bacterium (assembly GCA_041639515.1). Classification (GTDB taxonomy): domain Bacteria; phylum Pseudomonadota; class Gammaproteobacteria; order Burkholderiales; family Thiobacillaceae; genus Thiobacillus. Next base: position 9,096 of record JBEQCD010000070.1, read on the forward strand.
TTGCTGCTGAAAGCCCTGAAGCAGGCTGAAGCAGGCGACAAGCCGGCGGCCAGCCCGACTGCGTCAGCCGACCGTCGAGCCCCCGACCTGGATCTGGAGCCGATCGCCCCAGCCGGCGCGCAGGGCCGCGACTGGGTTGAACCGCCCGGACTGCTGTTCGGTAGCAGCGGGCTGTCCCCCGCCCCTGTGCCGCGTGCGCCCCGGTTCCAGTTGCCCCATCTGTCGCTGGTGCCGGCCACCGCCCTGATCGCGATGCTGATCGCTCTGGGCTATGGCATTTATCTGTATTACGAACTGCAACCGCCGGCTCTGCCGCCTGTTGCAGCACAGGCGGCTTCGGCACCCACACTGCCCGCCGTGTCGCTGCCGGCGGCTCCCGTCCCGCCCCCGGCCACGGTTCTCTCCCCGGCCGCGCCGCTGCCTGCGCCTGCCCCGACTGCACCCGGGATCGAAGCCTCGCAATCTGCGCCTGCCCCCGTGCCGCGCCGCATGGCAGCCGCCCCCCGTCCCGCCGCCGCACCGGCCCCGCGTGTGCCGGACGCACCGCGCTTCCAGGCCGACCCGCACTCCACGCTGCTGACCCGTGCCTACGAGGCATATCGGAGCGGCAATCTGAATGAGGCCGAGCGCTACTACACGCAGGCAGCAGCATCGGGCCGCAGCGTCGATGCGCTGCTGGGCCTGGCCACAATTGCCAGTCTGAAGAATCGCGATGCGGACGCGCAGCGCCTGTATCGCCAGGTGCTCGACCTCGACCCGCGACAGCCGGTGGCGCAAGCTGCTCTGCTCGATATGCTCGGCAACACCGACGCCCAGGCCACCGAAAGTCGCCTGAAAATCCTGATCGAACGCGAACCCAGCCCGGCCTTGTACCAGACGCTCGGCAACCTCTACGCCGACCAGCAACGCTGGAACGACGCGCAGGCTGCATATTTTGAAGCCGTTCGTGGCGCGCCCGGCAATGCCGACTACGCGTTCAATCTGGCTGTCAGTCTCGATCAGTTGCGCCAGTATCCGGCTGCACGCACCTATTACGAAAAGGCGCTGGCGCTGGGTGGCGCGCACCGCTTCGATCGCGCCCAGGCCGAGGCGCGCGTGCAGCAACTCCAGTCCCTGCGCTGACGCCATGGAAAGGCGCAAGAAACTTCGCATGGGCGAAACCCTGGTCTCCCAGGGGCTCATCACCGTCGACCAGTTGCGCATCGGCCTGAAGGAACAGAAGGCCACCGGCCTGCCAATCGGCCGCCAGCTCGTTGCGCTCGGCTTCATGACCGAGGCCGTGCTGCGCGACCAGCTCGCCAACGCGCTGGGCAGCCAAGGCATCGACCTCACCCAGGTCGTCGCCGACCCCGACGCCATGCGGCTCGTGCCCGAGGAATTCGCCCGCCGGCATCATCTGTTGCCGATTGCCTACGACACGGCGCGCAACGTGCTCACACTGGCCACCACCGACATGTTCAACGTGGTCGCGCTCGACCAGTTGAAAGCGGCGCTGGGCGGCGGCCTGGAAATCGACACCGTGCTCGCGGGCGAGGCACAGCTGCTCGAACACATCGACAAGTTCTATGGCTTCGACCTGTCGCTCGACGGCATCCTGCGCGAAATCGAAACCGGCGAGGTCGACTACGCCAGCCTCAACCCCGAAACCGAGGAATACACCCAGCCCGTGGTGCGGCTGGTCGGCGCGCTGCTCACCGACGCGGTGAAACGCGAATCGTCCGACATCCACTTCGAACCCGAGCACGCTTTTCTGCGGATTCGTTATCGGGTAGACGGCGTGCTGGAACAGATCCGCAGCCTGCACAAGACCTACTGGCCCGGCATCCTGGTGCGGCTGAAAGTCTTGTCCGGCATGAACATCGCCGAAACCCGCGCGCCGCAGGACGGCCGCATGTCGCTCACGCTCAACGGCCGCCCGATCGACTTCCGCGTGTCGAGCCAGCCCGGCATCCACGGCGAAAACCTGGTGCTGCGCATCCTCGACCGGGAAAAATCCATCATGCCGCTGGAGCAGATGGGCTTCACCCGCGACGCGCTGCGCGAACTGCAATTGATGATGGCGCGGCCCGAAGGCATCCTCGTCGTCACCGGGCCGACCGGATCAGGCAAGACGACCACGCTGTACTCGATGCTCTCGCATCTCAACAACGAGACCGTCAACATCATGACGCTGGAAGACCCGGTGGAATACCCGGTCACGCTGATGCGCCAGAGCTCGGTCAACGAAACGCTCAAGCTCGACTTCGCCAACGGCATCCGCTCGATCATGCGGCAGGATCCGGACATCATCCTGGTCGGCGAAATCCGCGACAAGGACACCGCCGAAATGGCCTTTCGCGCCGCCATGACCGGCCACCAGGTGTTCACCACCCTGCACACCAACTCCGCACTCGGCGTGTTTCCGCGCCTGATGGACATCGGCATCCAGCCCGGCATCCTGGCCGGCAACATCATCGGCGTCGTCGCCCAGCGCCTGGTGCGCAAACTCTGCCTGCATTGTCGCGAGGCCTACATCCCAGACGAGGACGAAGCCCGCATCCTCGGCTGGCAAACCGGCGATGCGCCCATCTACCGCGCCGTGGGATGCCCCGCGTGCAGCCACAAAGGCTATCGCGGCCGCCTCGCGCTGATCGAACTGCTGCGCATGGACCCCCGGCTCGACGAACTCGTTGCCAACCACGCCCCCCTGCACGACATCCGCCGCGCCGCCTTCGAGCTTGGCTACCGTCCACTGGCCGAGGATGGCGTTGCCCGGGTGAAAGACGGGGTGACCACGCTGGCGGAAGTGGCGCGGGTGGTGGATTTGACGGGGCGGGTGTGACGATGGCCTTCGCTTCTTCGATTTCATCGCTGGCTCCACAACGGCTTCGCATTTCGCCTGCGGGCGAGTTTCTTTCTTTTGCGTGGCCAAAAGAAAGAAACCAAAGAAAAGGCCACCCCTGCTTCGTCGGCCTTCGGCTCCCCTGTGCTGCTCGCCGGCCGGGGCGGCGCGGGAACTCGCCCTTGCGGGCTCAGACACCCCGCGCCTTTCTCCCCCGACCGGCTGCGCTGCTCGGCAACGCAGAAGGGGCTTCTTTGCGGACGCCAGCGCTTGGTGAGCCATGGACATTCCGCGCGAACGGTACCCGGTGTTGTTCCCCTTCAGCGCTGCCGATTGGGTGTGTGCGGCCGGGGAAAAAGCGGAACTGTGTTCGAGCTCCGCAGCATGGGGCGTTTTGTGCCCCGTGCCAGGGCGAGTTGGTGGAGCGCCCGGCCGCGCGCGCCCAATCGGGGACCCGAAGGGCAGCGATGTGGGGTCGCCTTTCTTTGGTTACTTTCTTTGGCGAAGCAAAGAAAGTAACTCGCCCACAGGCGAAACCCTGTCTCGGCACCACGCGAAGCTGACCCATGCCCTTCTTCGCCTACCGCGCCATCGACCAGACCGGCCGCACCACCCGGGGCACGCTGTCAGCCGTCAACGACGTCGATCTCGAACTGCGCCTGAAGCGCATGGGGCTGGATCTCGTCACGCTCAGCGAGCAGGCGCGCGAATACGCGCCGCAGGGCCGCGAGCGCGTCACGCGCCGGGACCTGGTCACGTTCTGCATTCACATGCGTTACATCACGCGTGCGGGCATCCCGCTACTGGAAGGCCTGCGCGACCTGCGCGACAGCATGGACAAGCGCGGCTTTCGTGATGTGCTGACCGCGCTGCTGGAAGACCTGGAAGGCGGCAAGGTGCTGTCGCAGGCACTTTCGGCACACCCGGCCGTGTTTGGCGCGGTGTTCGTGCACAGTGTGAAAGCAGGGGAACAGACGGGGCTGCTCGACGAGGTATTCGAGCGCCTGGGCGAATCGCTCAAATGGCAGGAAGAGGTTTCGGCCAAGGCCAAGCGTCTGATGATCTATCCGGCCATGGTGCTGGTCGTGGTGGGGATTGCCATCCTGTTCCTGATGATCTATCTGGTGCCGCAGGTGCTGCAACTGGTGCAGACGATGGGCGTGGCGCTGCCGCTGCCGACGCTGATCCTGATGGCGGTGTCGAATGCCCTGCGCTCCTACTGGCTGATCGGCCTTGCCCTGCTGCTGCTTGCCGGCATCGGCCTGCCGCTGTGGGCGCGACGTACCGAAGCCGGCAAGTTGTGGTGGGATCGCACACAATTGCGCCTGCCCATCATCGGCCCGGTGATGCAGAAGATCGTGCTGGCACGATTCACCAATACGCTGGCGATGATGTATCGATCGGGCGTGACCGTGCTCGACGCCCTGCGCGCGGGCGAGATGATCGCCGGCAACCGGGTGATCGCCGACGGCATCCGCCGGGCCGCACAGCAGATTGCCGATGGCCGTGGCCTGTCGGAAAGCTTCCAGTCGCTGGCCCTGTTTCCGCCGCTGGTGATCCGCATGCTGCGCGTGGGGGAAACCACCGGCGCGCTCGACGAGGCGCTCGACAACGTCACGTTTTTCTACAACCGCGAGGTGCTCGACTCCATCGAGAACGGCCTGCGTGTGCTCGAACCGCTGCTCACCGCCGTGCTCGGCCTGATCCTCGGTGTCATCCTCGTCTCGGTGCTGCTGCCGGTGTACGACCTGATCGGCAACCTGCCGCTGTAGCCCAACCATGTTCGACCGCCGCCTCATTCTCCTTGCCACGCCCCGCCAGATCGGCGCGCTCGACTGGCGCCCCGGCCGCATGCACTGGCTGGGCGAATTCGCGCCCACGAGCGAAGGCCTGGCTGCG
>JBEQCD010000071.1:0-13745 GCA_041639515.1 Hydrogenophilales bacterium
CTCGCCCGCCGCGAGATCAAGAGCTACCGGCAGCTGCCGCTGAATTTCTACCAGATCCAGATGAAGTTCCGCGACGAAATCCGCCCGCGCTTTGGTGTGATGCGTGCGCGTGAATTCCTCATGAAGGATGCCTACTCCTTCCATAGCAGCCGCGAAAGTCTGGTCGACACCTACCAGACCATGTATGACGCCTACAGCCGCATCTTCAGCCGCCTGGGGCTGACCTTCCGCGCGGTTGCCGCCGACACCGGGGCCATTGGTGGCTCGGGCTCGCACGAGTTTCACGTGCTGGCCGATTCCGGCGAGGACACACTGGCGTTCTGCCCGGATTCCGGCTACGCCGCCAACGTCGAAAAAGCCGAAGCGCTGCCTCCCGCCGCACCGCGTCCTATGGCAGCGGAAACGATGCGCGAGGTCGACACGCCGAAGCAGACCTCGTGCGAGGACGTGGCGGCCCTGCTCGGTATCGACATCCGCCACACCGTCAAGTGCGTGGTCTACATGGCAGGCGAACAGCTCGTCGCCGCACTCGTGCGGGGCGACCACGAAGTCAACGAAGTGAAGCTCGGCAAACTCGACGGCATGGCCGATTTCCGCCTGGCCAGCGAAGCCGAAATCCGCGACGCCTTCGGCTGCCCGCCGGGTTTTCTCGGCCCGGTCGGCATCGACCGCAATAGAATCCGCGTCATCGCCGACCACAGCGTGGCGGCCATGGGCGATTTTGTCTGCGGCGCGAACAAGCCCAAACTGCATCTGGCTGGCGTCAATTTCGGCCGCGACCTGCAGGAACCCGACCTCGTGGCCGATATCAGGAACGTGGTGGCGGGCGATGCCAGCCCGGACGGCAAGGGCCGGCTCGAACTGTGCAAGGGCATCGAAGTGGGCCACGTGTTCCAGCTGGGCAGCAAATACTCTCAGGCCATGAACGCAACCTACCTTGACGAAACCGGGCAGGCGCAGGTCATGGAAATGGGCTGCTACGGCATAGGCGTGTCACGCATCGTCGCCTCGGCCATCGAACAGAATCACGACGACAAGGGCATCATCTGGCCACAGGCCATGGCACCCTTTTTGCTGGTGATTGTTGCGATTGGCTACGGCAAGAGCGAAACGGTTAAAACTGCCGCCGATACGCTGTATGCTGAATTGCTGGCTGCCGGCATTGATGTGCTGCTGGACGACCGCGATGAACGACCGGGTGTGATGTTTGCGGACGCTGAACTGATCGGCATTCCGCACCGCGTGACCATAGGCGAGCGCGGGCTGAAGGATGGCGTGATCGAATACCAGGCTCGCCGTGCCAACGGGGCCGACGCACAGAAAATCGCCGTGTCGGACGCACAGGCTTTTTTGACGGGATTGATGGAAAACTGACATGAAAACCACGACGCAACTGGCTGTTCTGCTCGCCGCCTTGTGGCTGGCGCAGCCGGTTTGCGCCGGGGCGCAACGCGAAGAGGCTTTGTCCGCCAACGCCCGCGCCTCCCTGCAGCGGGGCCTGGCCGACACGCCCGTCACGCGCACCGCGTTCAGCAACCCTGCAGACGAAGCTGCCTGGCTGAAGGAAATGTCGCGCCGCCTGGCCAAACGCATGCCGGACGAGGCTGAACGCCTGGAATTCCTGACCACGCTGCACTGGGAAGCTTCGCGCGCCGGGGTCGACCCGCAACTGATGCTCGGCCTGATCCAGATCGAAAGTGGATTCCGAAAATACGCCGTGTCGCCGGTCGGTGCGCGCGGCTACACACAGGTCATGCCGTTCTGGGTCAAGACCATCGGCAACCCCGACCATAACCTCTTCCAGTTGCGCACCAACCTGCGTTACGGTGCCCTGATCCTGCGTCATTACATCAACATCGAACGCGGCGACTACTTCCGCGCCCTGGGTCGCTACAACGGCAGCCTGGGCCGTCCCGAGTATCCCAACCTCGTCGTCGGTGCCTGGAAACGCCACTGGGATTACCAGCCGGCGACCCGCTCGGCCGACGCCTCGTCCGTCTCGCGCAGCTGGCAATAATTCGTCCGGCCGTCGGAAAATCGACGCCCTGACGATTCCCCTGCCTGCCGCACAATTCCCCCTATAAGCCTGCCAACCCGCGCCCACACTGGGCTGACAGCCTGTCAGCAAAATCAGGCACAGGCTATGCACGCCATCCGGTACAGGGTTGACCTGTTCACAACAACGGAGGCGACAAATGGACTTGACCATGCAACTGTCCCGCACGATGAAGGGACAGGACGAAATCTTCAATCTGGGGCACACGCTCAGGCCCAAACTGCGGCATATCCTCTTCACCGTGGGGAATGGCATCTCGATCGCCGAACTGCGCAGCAAACTCCCCCATTGCGCCGAACTGGACAACATGGTGGCAGAGCTCATGCAAGGCGGATTTGTGCAGACCCTGCGCAACCTGACCACGCAGACCACGTCCTCACCGGCGAGCGCACCTGCCGCATCCGTCGATTTTGGCCCGGCCCGGACCTATGTGCTGGAATACATGGCGGCCCTGGTCGGAACCAAGTCGCCCGCCTACCGCAAGATGAGCGAAGTCAGCGATCTGGCCGGCTTCAGGGAAACACTTCCGCTCTGCCACAAGGTGATTGCCGCCGTGGCCTCGCCGCATCAGGCCGCAGAAATGGAAGCCGCCGTGGCTCAGCGTCTCGGCTGAGCCCCTGAGAGATTCAGCGCAGGGGGGCCAGCACCACCAGCGGGCGCGGCTGGCAGTCTGCCGCCACCACCGTGCCCGGCAAACCGGGAATGGCTGTCACACGCGCATCGAACGGCGCTTTCAACTCGGCATCGGCCAGATTCTTGCGGGCGATATCGAGCCGTGCCCTGGCAGCCGACACGGTCGCCTGTGCCCTCGCCTGCCGGGTCGTCGCCAGATCGAGTTCACTGGTCGACGATACAGTACGGGTGTAAAGCTCCTGTGCGCGGTCGAAATCACGCCTGGCCTCCGCCGCATCGGCTTCGGCCCGCGCCAGTTCGGCACTGGCCTCGTCCACGCGCGCGCGCAGCACAACATCGTCGAGTCGCAGCAGCACCGTGCCTTTCTTGACCTGCTGGCCACGCTTGACCAGCACGGTGTCGACCACGCCTGATACCCGCGTGGAGAGTTCCACGCCGTCGGCAGCGTGGGAGGCCGTAGCCAAAGGGACCATCAGCAGCAGGCCGGCGAGAAAATAGGATTTCATGGTTTGTCTCCCGAGGGCGGCAAGCGTCCGCCAGACAGGGCTTCTATGCGCGCGAGCGCCAGTGCCAGACGATATTCCACTTGCTTGCGCCGCAATTGCGCAAGTTGCGTTTCGGCCATGCTGGTGCCCAGTGTGGTTTTCATTTCGAGTTCGTATTCGGCACGTGCGCGTTCCAGCGCCCAGTCACGGTATTCGATCTGTTTGTCGGCTGCTGCCCGGCCGGTATCGCGCAGCCATTCCACTTCCTGCAGGCTGGCCAGCAGGGTATCGGCCAGTTCGAACTGGGCCTTTTCCCGCTCGGCCTGAAGACGCTGCCGGAGCGCGCGTTCGTGTGCTTCGCGACTGTCGACCCGCGCCCCCTGATACAGGGGCACGGTCAGGACCAGACCGGCGCTGATCTCGTCGCGCGTGGTGGATTCACGGCTGTAACCCGCCCCGAGCACTTCGGCATCGAGCGAGGGCCGGTTGTCAGAACGCACCGAGGCAATGCGCGCATCGGCCGCAGCAATTTGCGCATCGAGCGCACGCAGGCGAGGATTGTTCGCGAGCACCCAGGGCAACAGGGTGTCGTAGTCGGGTACGGTGCGCGCGTTGTCTTTCAACGCCGGCTGAGCCAGTTCGACCGGCAACTGCCCCGGACGATTGAGCGCGTGGGCCAATCGTTGCCGGGCGGCACGCACGCGTTGCAGGCTGGCATTGCGGCGTTCCCGGATGTCCTGGTAATCGGCCTCGAGCTTGAGAAATTCCGGCCGGCTCATCTGTCCCACTTCCACCCGGTCCTCGGCGTTGTCACGTGACACATAGGCCACGGCCATGAACTCGTTGTCGGCGGCGTACTGCATGTCGGCCAGCAGCACATCGAAAAAGCGCGCCATGATGTCGAGGCGACGCAGGCTTTCCACACTGACGAGAACAGCCTCGCGCGCATTCACCTCGCGGTCCGCAGCACTCACTGCCCCCTCTGTGCGGCCAAAATCGAACAGCGGTTTGCGCGCGACGATACGCGCCACATTGTCTGGCTTCCACTCGCCGTCTGGACGACGCCCCGTACGCAAGGCTCCGTCGAGATACAGGGCAAAATCCTGGCGGCTCCCGGCCTGATCGCGATCCGCGCGTGCGGCCGCCAGTTCGGCTTCGGCCATGCGCCAGTCCGGGTGGGACGCGGCGGCGGCACTCAGGGCCTCTTCAAGCGTGAGGGGCGCGGCCGATGTGTGCGCAGTCCACACGCCCGCCAGCAGCGCGACAACCAGCGCGCGCTTCATTTGCCCTGCTTGTATTTGACGAAGGGCTGGCTGGCGTAGGCACCTTCCGCCACATACTGCCCGAGCAACATGAACTCGGCCTTGTCCTTGGTGGGGCCGGTATGGCGGGCGACGAGTTTGCCGTCGAGGTCAAAGAACAGCAATGTCGGCGTGGCGCGCACCCGGTGCGCAAACGCGAACGCCTTTTCTGTCGTGCTGTTGCCCTGGAAATCCGTCAGCTCGGTATCGCCGTTCACATCGATGGGGTAGAGCAGAAAATTTGCCCGGTAGGCGTCCTGCGCATCTGCCTGATTGAGTATGGTTGATTTCATGCGCGCGCAGAACGGACAGTCGTCCATTTCAAAAAACAGGAAGATGCCTTTCTTGCCCTGCTTCTTCGCCTCCTGCAAATCCGCCTGCAGATCCCCGAACTTGGGCTGGAAAAAATGCGTGGCGGGATCGCGCGTTTCCGCCCAGGCGGGCAGCGCGAACAGCATGATGACAGCGAGCAAAAACGAACGCATGGGTATTCCCCCGGAATCCTGACTGGACTTATTTTTTCTGACGGGCCGACTGGCTGGCAATGTATTTTTGTACCGCCTCGCGCGTGATCGGGCCAACCTGCTGCGCCACCATCTTACCTTCCGGGTTGAAAAGGTAGGTGGTGGGCAGGCCCTGCACCGGACCGATCTGGTTCACCACCTTGGATGTACCGAGCACGATGGGGTAGTTCACCAGCAGGCTGTCTGCAAAATCGGTGACTTGTTTCGCACTGCGGTAGTCGATGGCCACCCCGATGACGGCCAGGTTGTTTTTCTTGTTTTCATGCAGTGCGATGAGGTCGGGAATTTCCTCCAGGCACGGCGGACACCAGGTTGCCCAGTAGTTCACCAGCACCCACTTGCCCTTGTATCCCGCCAGCGAATGGGCTTTGCCATCGGTGTCGGTCAACTGAAACCCTTCGGCCAGACTCAGGGAACTGCCCAAAAGCATCAGCAGGGCAGTGAACCACATCGGATAAAATCGTTTCTTTTGCAAGTTAGGCATTGGTTTTCCATGATGAACGAGATGCGCATCGAGAAAGACTCCCTCGGCGAAGTCCGGGTTCCCGAAGCGGCCTGGTATGGCGCGCAGACTGCCCGTGCGGTGGCGAATTTTCCCATTTCCGGACGCCGTCCGGATAGGGATTTCGTACTGGCACACGTGCAGATCAAACTCGCCGCCGCCCGCGCCAATTGCCAGCCGGGCTGGTTGCCCGAAGCCAAGCGCGATGCCATCGTCGCCGCCTGCGAACGCATCCTCGCCGGCGAATTCCTCGACGAGTTCGTCGTCGATCGCTTCCAGGCGGGTGCCGGCACCAGCCACAACATGAACACCAACGAGGTTGTCTCCAACCTCGCCAACGTCGCGCTGGGCGGCGAAAAAGGCACCTACAAACCGGTCAACCCCAACGACGACGTCAACATGGGGCAGTCGACCAACGACACCATCCCCACCGCGATCCGCCTCGCCGTGCTGGCGAAGCTGCCGCGCCTGGTCGCCGCTGTTCACGCTATGGCAGCCGAGTTCACGCGCCTGGCCGAGCGCGAAAAGGACACCGTGAAATCCGGCCGCACCCATCTGCAGGACGCTGTGCCGACCACGCTCGGCCAGGAATTCGCCGGCTACGCGTGGACGCTGAATCGCTGCGCGACCAGCCTCGAAGCCGTGCGCCCGGCGCTCGCCGAAATCGGCCTGGGCGGTTCGGCTGCCGGCACGGGGCTCAACACCTCGCCGGACTACCCGGCGAAGGTCGCCGCCGAACTCGCCACGCTCACCGGCGAGCCTATCCGCGTCGGCCAGCTCGTCGCGCAAATGCAATCGATGAACGACCTCGCGCGGCTGTCCGGCGAAATCCGTGCGCTGGCGCTGGAACTCACGCGCATCTCCAACGACCTGCGCCTGCTGGCGTCCGGCCCGCGCACCGGCCTCGGCGAAATCCAGCTGCCGCCGGTGCAGCCCGGCTCCAGCATCATGCCCGGCAAGGTCAACCCGGTGATGTTCGAGATGCTGAACCAGGTCTGTTTCCAGGTACTGGGGCAGGATGCCGCGGTAGCCTATATGGTGCAGGCCGGGCAGATGGAACTGAACGTGATGATGCCCGCGCTCGGCTCGGCACTCTTCGACGCGATGGACTGGCTGACGAATGCAATGAATGCCGCCACCGAGAAGAACCTCAAGGGCATCGTCGTCAACCGCGAGCGCTGCGCCTTCTTCATCCACCAGAGCGTCGCGCTCGCCACCCTGCTGAATACGCAGATCGGCTATGCGGCGGCGGCGGAAGTGGCGAAGGAATCGGAAAAATCCGGCCGGCCGGTGCGCGAGATCGTCGCCGAACGCGGCCTCATGGACGCCGCCGCGTTCGACGCGCTGGTGCTCGCCGCCGCGAATGGCATCGGTTCCGGCGGCGGCGCAGGCTGATGCCCATCCAGTGGTTTCCCGGCCACATGACCGCCGCCCGCAAGAAGGCGGCGGAAACCCTGGCCGACATCGACGTGGTGATCGAAGTGCTCGACGCCCGCGTGCCTGAGGCCGGCAGCAATCCCATGATTCATGAATTGCGCGCACACCGGCAGCGGCCCTGCCTGAAAGTCCTGAACAAGACCGACCTCGCCGACCCCGCCGCCACCGCTGCGTGGATCGCGTATTTCGAAAGCCAGCCCGGTGTGAAAGCCGTCGCCCTCTCCGCCAAGAAACCCGGAGACGTGGCGAAGCTGCCCGGCCTCGCGCAGAAACTCGCGCCGCACCGGGACGACAACTTCAAGCCGCTGCGGCTCATGATCATGGGCATTCCCAACGTCGGCAAGTCCACGCTGATGAACGCGCTGGTGAAGAAGAAAGTCGCCAAGGTCGGCGACGAACCCGCCGTCACAAAATCGCAGCAGCGCATCAACCTCACCCCGCGCCTCAGCCTCGTCGACACGCCCGGTTTGATGTGGCCCAAGATCGAACACGATTCCGACGGCTACATGCTCGCCGCCTGCCACGCCATCGGCAAGAACGCCGTCATCGACGAAGCCGTCGCCGAATTTCTGGCGGGCATATTGCTCGCGCGTTACCCGCAGGCGCTGGTCGATCGCTATAAATTGAAGCTCGACGGCCTCGACCCGATTGGCATCGTTGAAGCCGTGGCGAAAAAGCGCGGCTGCCTGCGCCAGGGACGCGGCGGCGAACTCGATCTGGAAAAGGCCGCCAATCTGCTGCTGACCGATTTCCGGAGCGGCGCGCTCGGCAGGATCAGTCTGGAGACACCGGAGACGAGGGCGGCGATGCTGTCTGCTGCACGCGATACGCGACGCCCGCAAACCGAAACGCCGGACGCGGAAACGAACGATCAGGTCTGAACAGCCGCCGCCCGATCCAGCCACAACAGTGTCGTCAGCCGCCCGCGCACCGCAGCCGCCGGCAAGGTCTCACCGGCTTCCCAGCGATGCAGGGCATCACGTTTCCCCGCCCCCGTCACCACGAACCATACCGCCTGGCTGTCCGCCAGCCGCCCGGCCGAGAGGCTGACGCGATCCGGCGGCGGCTTGGGGGCATCGTGGACGGCGAGTACTGCGGCACCATTCCACACGTGTCCGGGGAAAAGACTGGCGGTATGGCCGTCCTCGCCGATTCCGAGCAGGACAAGGTCGAAGGCGGGGATTCCGTCCAGCCAGGCAGCGTATTCGGCAGCGGCCGCTTCCGCACCACGTTCGCCCGGAATGGGACGGCGCTGCCCGGGCGGGATGTGGCTCTCGGCGAGCCAGGCCGATTCCGCCATGACGCTGTTGCGGTCGGGGTGGTCGGTGGGCAGACAGCGTTCATCGCCGTACCAGATGTGCCAGTGATCGTCGCCGGCGTGGCGGCTGGCGAGTTCTTCGTAGAGCGCGCGCGGTGTGGAGCCGCCGGCGAGCACGAGATGGAAGCGACCGTGGGTGGCAATGGTCGTTGCGGCCTGCCGCAGCAGGGTGTCGGCGAGGGTGCGGACGAGGATTTCGGGGGAATCGAAAACGCGGGTGGCGGGGAAAGACATGATGAGTGGCTTGTCAGCGGTTTGTCGGCAAAGTATTGCCGACCTACTGCTGGAACTGCAACAGAACTTCCCCTTCACTCGCTTGCAGAAAAATGAAAACTGCTCCCTGAGTGCTCACAACTCATCCCGCCAGGTCTGGTCATCGCTGTCGAACAGCCGATTCGCTTCCGCCGGCCCCCACGACCCCGCAGGATAAGTGGGAATGAATTCGCGTTCGACGGTCCAGTGCTTGAGGATGGGGTCGACGACTTGCCAGGCCCATTCGACTTCGTCGAAGCGGATGAAGAGCGAGCGGTCGCCTTCGATCACGTCGAGCAACAGGGTTTCGTAGGCATCGAGGGTTTGTTCATCTGTCTTGAGGAAACTGGCATTCATCTGCATCACGCGTGTGTCCATGTCGAGTCCAGGCTGCTTGACATGGATTTCCATGCGCATGGATTCCTCGGGCTGGATGGACAGCAGCACCCAGTTCGGCGCGATGGTTTCGATCGGTGTTTCGCGAAAGAGCTGCTGCGGCGGATGGCGGAAGCGGATGGCGATCATCGAGGTCTGCTTCGCCAGGCGTTTTCCCGTGCGCAGGTAAAACGGCACGCCGCGCCAGCGCCAGTTGTCGATGTAGAACTTGGCGGCGACGAAAGTTTCGGTGATGGAATTGGACTCGACGTTCTCCTCCTGCTGGTAGCCGGCGACGGCCTGACCGCCGACATTGCCACGCGCGTACTGCGCCCGCACCGCGTGCGCGTGGACGGCACGCTTGGCAATCGGGCGGATCGAGCGCAGCACCTTCACCTTCTCGTCGCGCAGCGCGTCGGCTTCCAGCGCCGGCGGCGGTTCCATCGCCACCACGGTGAGCAGCTGCATCAAATGGTTCTGCAGCATGTCGCGCAGCGCGCCGGCGCGGTCGTAATAGTCGGCGCGCTTTTCGATGCCGATCGATTCGGCCACGGTGATCTGCACGTGGTCGATGAAGTTGCGGTTCCACAGCGGCTCGATCAGGGTGTTGGCAAAGCGGAAGACGAGCAGGTTCTGCACGGTTTCCTTGCCGAGGAAATGGTCGATGCGATAGACCTGTTCCTCGTCGAAATGCTGGTGCAGCAGACGGTTGAGCATCTGCGCGGATTCGAGGTCTTCGCCAAAGGGCTTTTCGATCACCACGCGGTTCATGCCGCGCGGGGTATTCAGGCCCACGGCGGCAAGATTCTGGATCACCGCACCGAACTCCGATGGCTTGATCGCCAGATAGAACACGGTGCTCGAACACGCCGCCTCGGGCGGCAGATTGGCAGACAGCGCGTGATAGGACTCGACGTCGTTGAGGTCGCCTTTCTGGTAGCGGAAACGGGCGAGGAAACGCTCGAATACCGGGCCTTCGAGCGGGGCCTTGGTCTTGCTCGCGAGCACGGTTTTCATGTGTTCGCGCCAGGAATCCAGGTTCCAGTCGCGGCGCGAGAACGCCACGATGGAAAGATTTTCCGCCAGCCGTGCAGCGGCCTCCAGGTGAAACAGCGCGGGCAGCAGCTTGTTCGACGCAAGATTGCCGGTGGCCCCGAAGATGACGAAGGAACACGGCAGGTTGTCGGGGGAATTCTGCGAAGCCAGATTCATCTCAGCCCTCCTTCACGGCATGGCCGCCGAAGCCTTTGCGCATCATCGCCAGCATCTTGTTGCCGTAGTCGGCGCGACCCTGGCTGTCGAAACGCGACATCAGCGCGAGCGTCATCACCGGCGTAGGAATGCCCTGTTCGATGGATGCCAGCGCGGTCCAGCGGCCTTCGCCGGAATCCGACACGAAGGGCTCGATGGCATCGAGCTTCTGGTCCTTCGCGAGGAAATCGGCGGTGAGGTCGAGCAGCCAGGACCGCACCACCGAACCGTGTTGCCAAAGCTCGGCGATCTTCGCCATGTCGAGACCGAAACCGGGTTTGTCCTTCATCAAGGCAAAGCCTTCGGCAAAGGCCTGCATCATGGCGTACTCGATGCCGTTGTGGACCATCTTGGTGTAGTGCCCCGAGCCGACCGGCCCGGTGTGCAGCCAACCTGTCGTAGCCGTGGGCGCGAGCACCTCCATGTAAGGCCGCACCCTTGCGGCAGCGGCGTCGCTGCCGCCGAACATGATGCAGTAGCCGTTTTCCAGCCCCCACACGCCGCCGGACACGCCGGCATCGATAAAGTCGACGCCGCGCTCGGCGCAGCGTGCGGCGCGC
Source organism: Hydrogenophilales bacterium (assembly GCA_041639515.1). Classification (GTDB taxonomy): domain Bacteria; phylum Pseudomonadota; class Gammaproteobacteria; order Burkholderiales; family Thiobacillaceae; genus Thiobacillus. The sequence goes on from JBEQCD010000071.1 coordinate 10,695, forward strand.
GGCGCATCGTCGACGTAGTGGCCGTTGGCCCCGTCGACGACGAGGTCGCCCGGGCTCAACAGCGGCAGCAGGGCATCCAGCGCCGCCTCGGTCGGCGCGCCGGACGGCAGCATCAGCCAGACGATGCGCGGCGCAGCAAGCGCGGCCACGAGGGCCGGGTAATCCGGACAGGCCAGATGGCCGGTCTCGGCGGCGAGCGCCTCGGCGACGTCGTAGCTGCGGTTCATCACCGCGATCCTCTTGCCCTGCCGCGCGAGCCGTCGCGCCATGTTGCCGCCCATGCGGCCCAAGCCCACGATGCCGAATTCCATGCTGCCTCCTGTGGTTCAATCCTGCCGGTTGTATCTGGTTTCTGGATGGCGCATCAATCGTGCCAGGTGTCTGCGCACGATACGACGCCGGAATGTCCGGATTGTTGCATCGTCGCCGCCCCGTTGCGGTGCGCGGCGCACCCGTTCAGCCCAGCAGGCCGGGGAACAACTGCCCCAGGCCGCTGGCGATCATTTCGATGGAAATGGCCGCGATGATGAGGCCCATCAGTCGCGTGACGACATGGATGCCGGTGCGGCCGAGACGTTTTTCGATGGTGGGCGCAGCCCTGAACGACAGCCATACCGACAGGGCCACCAGCGCGACCGGAATCAGCAGCGCCGCCTGCTGCACGGGTTCGCCACGCGCGGCCCCCGATGCCACGATCATGTGCGTGATGGCACCGGGCCCGGCCAGCAGGGGCACGCCAAGCGGCACCACGCCGACGGCATCTTTCTCTTCTGCCTCGACAGCCTCTTCCTGGGTCTGACGCTGCGGGCTGACGTGCGCCTGCACCATGGACAGCGCCAGCAACAGCAGCAGCAGGCCGCCCGCAACCGAGAACGCCGCCAGCCGGATGCCGAAGAAATCGAGGATCACCTGCCCGCCGTAAGCGGACAACAACAGCACGACAAACACCGTGATCGCCGCCAGCCGTGCCGCCGCGCGACTTTGCGCAAGCGAATAGCCGCGTGTCGCCAGCAGGAAGAGCGGTATGACGCCGACCGGGTCGACGATGGCGAAAAGCGCGAACGCCGACTGGGCGAGTACGAGGACATCCATGCCCAGCATCATAGCCGCAGCGCGGCGACCGGCTCAAACGCGACGGAAGATCAGGTCCCAGACGCCGTGGCCCAGGCGGATGCCGCGCTGTTCGAATTTGGTGAGCGGCCGCGTGTCAGGACGCGGCGCGTAGTCGGCCACGGTGTTTTTCAGCAAAGGCTCGGCCGACAACACGGCGAGCATCTGCTCGGCGTAGTCCTGCCAGTCGGTGGCCAAGTGCATGAAGCCACCCGGCGCGAGCCGGCTTGCCAGCAGCGCAACCAGCGGCGGCTGGATCAGGCGGCGCTTGTGGTGGCGCTTCTTGTGCCAGGGGTCGGGAAAGAAAACGCGCACGCCGGCCAGGCTGCCGGGCGCGATCATGCGTTCCAGCACTTCGACGGCGTCGTGCTGGATCACGCGCACGTTGGCGAGTTCGCGTTCGCCGATCTGTTTCAGGAGCGCACCGACGCCGGGCGTGTGGACTTCGACGCCCAGAAAATCGGTATCCGGATACGCAGCGGCGGTTTCCGCCAGACCTTCGCCCATGCCGAAGCCGATTTCCAGCACATGCGGGGCAGGGCCGGATTCAGAAGCTGGCCGCCCGAACACGGCGTCAAGATCGACGACCTGCGGCTGGAAGGGCAGCAGGCAGCGCGGCCCGATTTCCGCCAGCGCGCGCGCCTGCCCGGAGCCCACGCGGCCAGCGCGCAGCACGTAGGAACGGATGCGCGGATGCGCGCCGGTGTCCTCGCTCATGGCTTACTTGCCCGGGGTGATGAGGCCGGCCGTCGGCGAACTGGGGCTGGCCTGGTAAATCTTTTTCGGCATGCGGCCGGCAAGAAAGGCCTCGCGCCCGGCCTCGACCGCCTTCTTCATCGCCGAGGCCATCAGCACCGGATTGCCGGCACCAGCAATCGCCGTGTTCATCAGCACGGCGTCGCAACCGAGTTCCATCGCGATGGTCGCGTCGCTGGCGGTGCCGACGCCGGCATCGACGATCACCGGCACGGAGAGGCGGTCGATGATGATCTGGAGATTCCACGGGTTGAGGATGCCCATGCCCGAGCCGATCAGGCTGGCCAGCGGCATCACTGCGACGCAGCCGATGTCTTCGAGCTTTTTGGCGGCAATGGGGTCGTCCGAGGTATAGACCATGACCTGGAAACCGTCCTTCACCAGAACCTCGGCCGCCTTGAGCGTCTCGGCGACGTTGGGATAGAGCGACTGGGGGTCGCCCAGCACCTCGAGCTTGACGAGGCCATGACCGTCGAGCAGCTCCCGCGCCAGCCGCAGGGTGCGGATCGCGTCGTCGGCCGTGTAGCAGCCGGCAGTGTTGGGCAGGTAGGTGTATTGCGACGGCGGCAGCGCGTCGAGCAGGCTCGGCTGGCCGGCGTCCTGGCCGATGTTGGTGCGGCGGATGGCGACGGTGACGATCTCGGCCCCCGATGCTTCGACCGCGCGGCGAGTTTCGTCGAAATCCTTGTACTTGCCCGTGCCGACGAGCAGACGGGACGCATAGGACTGACCAGCGATGACGAGAGGTTCCATGGAAGCTAAGCGATGTGCGGTGAATGGGAAGGGTGGACGGATCAGCGCGGATCAACCGCCGCCGACAGCAACCACGATTTCAAGGCGGTCGCCGTCGAAGAGCTGCGTCGCGCCATGCTGGCTTCTGGGCACAATCTCGCCGTTTCTTTCAATGGCGATGCGCTTGCCGGCCAGATCGAGCGTGTCGACCAACTGGCCAAGCGTCAGCGGGGCGGGAAAGGAACGGGCTTCGCCGTTGACGACCAGATGTATCACGGGAGTTTTGCGGACTGTGGAGGTGTTTCGGTATGATGCCGATTCTACCGCGCGGGCGTCGTATAGTGGCATTACCTGAGCTTCCCAAAAAGCTTGCATAGGTTGTGACGAAGCCCTGAAAGCTCCTGATTCCGCTAAATCATTGATGAAATGGCCGATGTCATCCACCAGTGGGCC
>JBEQCD010000072.1:0-13739 GCA_041639515.1 Hydrogenophilales bacterium
TTTCTTTGCCGAATCGCGCAACAAGCGCCAGATGACTCGGCTGTTCGGGCAGTATGTGCCACCTGAACTAGCGGCGGAAATGAGCCAGGATCCCGCGCACTACACCATGGAGGGGCAATCGCGTGACATGACCGTGCTGTTTTCGGACATTCGCGGGTTTACGGATTTCTCGGAAAAACTCCCGCCGGCCGAACTTGCCGAGGTCCTCAATGCCTACCTGTCGAAAATGACGGCCATCGTCCAGCAGCAGCGCGGCACCATCGACAAGTACATCGGCGACGCGATCATGGCGTTTTGGAATGCGCCGGTCGATTTGGCCGACCACGCCACGCGTGCGGTGCGCACCGCGCTGGCGATGCAGGCCGCCTTGCCGGCGCTGAACGCGGAGTTCGCGGCACGCAACTGGCCTGATGTGAAGATTGGCGTGGGCGTGAATACCGGACGCATGAGCGTCGGCAACATGGGGTCCGAATTCCGCATGAGCTACACCGTCATGGGGGATGCGGTGAACCTCGGCTCGCGCCTCGAAGGCATCACCAAGCAATATGGCGTGGGCATCCTGGTGACCGCGCCCACGGTCGAGGCCGATCCTGTCCATGCCTACATGAAAATCGACGACGTGCGTGTGAAGGGCAAGGAAACGCCGGTTGCCATCTATGAACCGCTGGGCGAGCGTGCCAGCCTGCCACCGGAGGTACAGGAAGATGCGGCGGGCTTCGAGGCGGCCTACGCGCTGTATCAGGCGCAGTCCTGGGACGCGGCTGAGCTTGCGCTCCACGCACTCAACGCGCGTGCACCGCGCCCGCTTTACGACATCTATCTGGATCGCATCGCGCATTTCCGGGCCGCACCGCCGCCGGCAGACTGGGACGGCGTGTTCGTCTACACCACCAAGTAAAGGCGATAATGCAGCCATGAAACTCACGGTACTTGGATGCAGCGGGGGAATCGGCAGCGGCCGCCACACCACCTGCCTCATGGTCGACGACGACGTGCTGATCGATGCCGGCACAGGCGTGACCACGCTGGGTTTCGATGCCTTGCGCCGGATCGACCATGTCTTTCTCACCCACGCCCATCTCGACCACATCCTCGGCCTGCCCCTGCTGCTCGACAGTGTGGGCGAGCAGCGCGACACGCCGGTGACTGTGCATGCCCTGCCCGAGGTGCTGGCGGTGCTGGAAAAGCACCTGTTCAACTGGCAGCTGTGGCCGGATTTCCGGGAAATTCCCAGCCCGGATGCACCCTGGCTGCGTTTCGAACCCTTGCAGCTCGGACAGACGTGCGGACTGGGCGCGCGGCGTTTCCGCCCTGTGCCGGTCAACCATGTGGTGCCGGCCTGTGGCTACCATCTCGCCGTCGCCGGCGGCAGCCTGGTATTCAGTGGCGACACCACGCAGAGCCAGGTCTTTGTCGATGCCCTGAACAACATTCCGGACCTGCGCCATCTCATCATCGAAACCTCGTTCGAGAATGCCCTGGCCGATGTTGCACGCGCCTCCCGGCATCACTGGCCGGAATCGCTGGCAGCCGAGCTGGCCGGCCTGCGCGTGCGGCCGGATATATGGATCACGCACCTCAAGCCCGGGAACGAGGCCGCGATCATGCAGGAATTGCGCGCCGTCCTGCCGGACTGGCGTGTCGATGCCCTGGCGCAGCAGCAGACTATCTGTCTGTAGGCGGTGCAAAGCCGGCCAATTGCTCTGCCAGCTGTGCGCCGCGCCAGTTTGCATAGTCATCCCGATTGAACAGGGTGACTGCTCCGGCCATCTCGCTCCATCCGTAGGGCCGGCAGGCCTCTGTCAGATGCGCGCTGTCCTGCGGGACGCGGGCGATGCACGTGACGGTTCCATGCGTATAGATCAGGTTGTACGGCTGTGCGCGTGCGTGCAGCCCGGCGATGTGCGCCCAGGCCGCGTCCGGGTCGGTGAAGCGTGTCACCGGGAGGGGATAGGCGTGCTGACCGCCATTGTGCGCAAAGCCCGCGTCCAGCACCGGCAGGGCGGGAGGTTGTACGAAACTCTGGAAATGCAGGTGATTCACCGAAGCCCCCGCGCCCAGGCTGTTGTAGGCCAGGCTCTGGCCGGCGTGTCCGAGCCGTGAACATACCGCCCAGGCCCAGGCATGCCAGGCTGCGGTCAGATACTGGGGCAGTTCTTGCGCGGGCTGGGGCACGAGCAGGCTGTGCAGCCTGGCAAACGGGAATTTGTTGTAGAGCAGTCGCACCGGCTCGTCGCAGAGGTCACCCTGCCAGAGGATTTCCTTGGCCAGAAATACCCGGTTGAAGTGGAAGCCGGCTGGATCGAATGGCCGCAGCAATCCCCCGAATGTCTCGCGGCTGCTGCGAGGGGGACGCAGGACGCGCAAGGGGTTGTAGTTCGCCAGCCAGGGGCCATCTTGCCGGCTTTCGCGCCGCCCCATCTGGTCGAAGCCGATCGTGTGCAGTTTGAGGAAGACCATGACGTCGTCCTCGGGCTCGGCCAGGGCTGTCCCGCAACGAAGCGCCCGGGTCAGGGTATCGGCCAGTTGCGCATGTCGGGCTGCCAGGGCCGGCGAGAGATGCGCCCATAACGCTGGATCGTAGGCGGCATTCGCCAGAACCAGGATGTAGACGCCCAGTCCAGGATGCCGGGCCAGCATGGCATCGAGGCCTTCGGTAAATTGCTGTTCAAGCAGGTGGGGCGAATCGAAGGGATGAGTCATGGCGTGAGCGGACAGGGATGCGGCCACTATATCAAGCGCGCTCGCATGGGCCGGTTCTTGAATGTAACAGGCCGCCGTCCTGCGACGGCGGCCTGCCAGATGAGGCGCGTATCGGTCAGCCGAAGGAGTCGGCGACGATGCTCTTGTGCCAGCCCTGCGCGTAGCCCGCTTCCTGGCTGCGCTGCTGCAGGGTCGCGTCGGCCGGACTGAGTCCGCCCGCGCCCTTCACACCCTGCAACTGGCCGTCTTCACCCAGGCGGTAGACGCCGGCAATGCTGATGCCGTAATCCGGCGCGACCAGGCTGTAGCAGGTGTTGACGTGGGAGGGAGTAGGCGGCGGCACGCCCCGGAACAGCGACACGATGGCGGCAGCGGTCATCTTGGCGATGTTGTTGGCGGTATGGCCGGATTTGGGCAGGGCACCGGCGATGGACGCGTCGCCGATGACGTGAATGTTCGCTACCTGCGTCGATTCGAAGGTGAGCTGGTTCACCGGGCACCAGCCGCTGGTATTGGCAAGGCCGGTATCCACGGCCAGCTGCGGTGCCCGCTGTGCCGGGATGATATTGACCACGCCGCCCTTGTGCGACCCGCCGCTGGCGGTGTGGACGGTGAGCGCGCGGGGGTCGACCCGCACGACCTTGCCGCCGCTGGTGGCCGGCACCCATTCGATCATGTTGGGGTAGAGCTGGTCCCAGGCCTGGGTGAAGAGTGCCTGCTTCGAGAAATTGTCCTTGGAATCGAGAATCAGGATCTTCGACCTGGGTTTCTGCGTCTTGAAATAGTGCGCGACCATGCTCACCCGTTCCGGCGGGCCGGGCGGGCAGCGGAACGGCATGGGCGGCGCACTCATGATGAAGGTGCCACCGTCGGGCATGGCCTGCAGCTGCTTCAGCAGGAGTGCGGTCTGCGGCCCGGCCTTCCAGGCATGCGGCATGACTTGCGTGGCGTCGTCGTCGTAGCCTTCGATGTCGCCCCAGCGGAAATCGATGCCGGGCGACATGACGAGGCGGTCATATCCCAGCGTCTTGCCGCTGGCGAGCGTGATCAGACGCTTGCCGGCATCGACGCTCACCACGCGGTCGGTGACGACGTTGACGCCGTGCTTGTCGCGCAGGGCGGTATAGGTCTGGGTCAGGTCGTCGAGGGTGCGCATGCCGCCGAATACCCAGTTGCTGCCAGGGCAGGTGACGTATTTTGCGTGTTGCTCGACCAGGGTGACGTTGAGCGTGGCGTCATACAGGCGCAGATATTTGGCGCAGGTGGCCCCGCCGAACCCGCCACCGATGACGACCACGCGCGGAGCAGCCTTGGCCGGTGCAGCCGTCGATGGGCCCGGGGCGGGCGCAGTCTGGCAACCGGTCAGGCCCACTGTGGAAAGTGCGCCACTCGCGCCGAGCAGCTTGACGAATTCCCTGCGTGTAAGTCTGCTCATGCTCATTTCCCTTTCTTCTGCAGGCTGGCGAGGAAGTTCGCGGCTTCGACGATTTCCTCGTCGGTGTAGGCGCTGGCGTGGCGTCCCATGATGGTGGAATAGCGCTGGCCGGCTTTGTAGGCCTTGAGTGTCTCGATCATGCGTTCGGCCGGAATGTAATCGATGCTGGGAATCGTGCTCGGGCTGACGCCGTGCGTGCCGTGACAGGTGAAACAGGTGCTGGCGATGACTTCGCCGCGTGAAATGGTCTGGGCGCTGGCGGCGTGGCTGGCCAGCAGGGCCAAGCCGGCAAGGGCCGCGAGTGAGAATGGATTCATGGGTGCTAGGTCTCCTGGTGGGGCTTACAGATCGACGCCAAACTGGGTGTCAGACCCCAGCTTGCGTTCCTTGGCACCGGCCTTGTAGGCATCCAGCGACTCGCGCTGGGCGCGCTCCAGGGCGGCTTCCTGCTCTTCTTTGTCCTTGAGTTCGGCCTGACGCAGGCGCTCTGCCTCGGCCGCGCGCGCGGCTGCTTCCTTGCGGGCCTTTTCCTGTGCGGCTGCAAGGGCATCGCGCTGCCGGGCCTCCTTGACGGCGGCGAGTGCGGCCTTGTCTTTGTCGGCCTGCTGGCGTGCACGGGCGGCTTCGTCGTTGCGCTCCTGGACCTGACGCGCCTGCAGGCTGGCACGCTCACGACGCAGTTTTTCGAGCCGCTCCTGGATGTCCTTCTGCAGTTGCTGGCCGGTTTGCCGCATGCGCTCGCCGGCAGCCTTCAGGCTGTCATCGGAGGCTTCGGTTTCTGCATGCACCGTGCCTGCAAACAGGCCGGAGCAGAGGCAAACGGCGGCTAGGAACAGCGGGGAAAGGCGTTTCATGCGGGGTCGGCCGGTCAATCTGTCAGGACGACCGGGGTGACGCATCCACCCCAGTCACTTCAGGGGTACTTACGGACGGGAGGGGGGCGGACTTTAATCCGCCGGCCGGGTCAGAGGTCGCCGGCCGCGCCTGCGCGCATCACGCTGTCGAGCTTGTCGCGGATGGCCATGGCACCCTGGCGCAGTTCGGGCGTGATGCCCATCTGCTTGCCGGCCATGTCCAGCCAGGTCACGTCCCAGTCGAGCGTGAGCACCCAGATGTTCTTGTCGGCGTCTTCCATCACGGTGATGCGGCAGGGCAGGAAAACCGCCATTTCAGGAATGATGCGCAACAGATCGCGCGCCACGGCGATGTCGCAGAAACTGAAGACTTCCACGCGCGGAGCCGTGTCGTCACCGAGCACGGCCTGGAAATCCTTCCACATGAGGTTGCTGCCGACGAACTTGAGGTTCACCTGGTTGGCCCGCAGCATCATGGATTCGACGACTTCATCGAAGGTCAGCCCCGCCTTGGCCTTGTATTTGATGGCGAAGTAATTCATCGCCTCGCGTGCGTCCATCTGCATCATGTTGGCCATCATCGGCATGGCCATCTGCAACCAGCGTTTCTTTTCCTCGGGCTTGAGGATGCGATTCATCTGGTAGTCCCGATAGGGCGGGGGCAGGGCCTGCTGCATCAGCATGGGGCCGTAAGGTGTCTGGATCGTGCCGAACCAGGGCGTGGCTGGCGCGGCCGGAGCCGGCTTGGCGGGCGGCGGTGCATCTGCCGCCATGGCGGGCAGGCAGGCGAGTGTGGCGGCGAACAGCAGCGTGCGCAACATGGCGGGTCTCCTTATGGATGATCTTGTGAGCGACATGCTACGCCGGCTCGATCGCACGTCAATGCGACGATGCGCTCATGCGAAAAAGCTTGTCCAGGGCGTCGCGTGCTTCACGCGCATCCGCCAGCGCCCCGGCCTCGGCCAGGGTCTCGATGCGTGCGGCGGCGGTCTGGATGGCCACGGCATGGACGCTGGCGGCGGCCCCGCGCAGGGCGTGGGCCTCCTTGCGCGCCGTGTCGGTTTCGCCGCGCGCCAGGGCAGCTGCGAGTGCGGCAAGGCTGGCCTCGGTGGTTTGGACAAAGACGGCTTCGAGTTCGTCGATGAGGGCCTGGTTGCCGGGATAGCGGGATTCCAGCGTGGCCCGGTCGAGCAGAGGCGCGGATTCTGCACCGGCCACTGGCAGCCATTGGCCGAGCAGGGCGGCAAGCGCCGCCTCGGTGTAGGGTTTGGAAAGATAGTCGTTTGCACCGGCCGCCAGGCAGGTTTCGCGAAACCCGCTGCTGGCATTGGCCGTAAGCGCAATGATGGGAATACGACCGGCACGGCCAGCCAGGGCACGAATGCGCCGGGTGGCCTCGAGGCCGTCCATTTCGGGCATCTGCCAGTCCATGAGCACCAGATCAAAGTCCGCAGTCTGGAGCTTCTCCAGGGCCTGCGCACCGTTCAGGGCCAGGTCGTGGGTCAGGTTCATCTCGCTCAACTGGTGGGCGAGCACCTTCTGGTTGACGGGATGATCTTCCACCATCAGCACGCGGCCTTGCAGGTGGGGCGCAACGTGGGCAGGCAGATCCACCAGCGGCAGTTCGGTGGGAGTGAGCAGCAGCATGAGCGTGAACTGGCTGCCGGCACCGCTGCTGCTTTCGACCGCGATGCGGCCGCCCATCAGTTCGGCCAGCTGGCTGCTGACCGCCAGGCCCAGGCCGGTACCGCCGTAGCGCCGGGTGGTGGAGGAGTCGGCTTGCGAGAAGGCCTGGAACAGGCGTGCCTGGGTCTCCGGCAGCATGCCGATGCCGGTATCCCGCACGCTGAACCGGCAGCCGATTTCGTCGCGAACCTGTTCGAACTCGAGGCGCAGCTCGACTTCACCCATGTGGGTGAACTTGATGGCGTTGTCGACCAGATTGAGCAGGATCTGGCGGATGCGCGTGGGGTCACCGAGCAATGCAGCAGGTGGCTCGTCCGGCAGGCCGAGCTTGAGGGTGATGCCTTTTTCCAGTGCGCGGGCCTGGAACAGGGCGACGACGTTGCGTGCGATATCCGCAGGGGAAAAAGCGACGCGCTCGATGGCGAGCTTGCCCGCCTCGATCTTCGAGAAGTCGAGAATGTCGTTGATGATGGTGAGCAGGCTTTCGGCGGAGCTTTTCAGGGTGGCGATGTAATCGCGCTGCTGGCCGTCGAGCGGGGTTTTCAGCAGCAGGCTGGCCATGCCGAGGATGCCGTGCATGGGGGTGCGGATTTCGTGGCTGACGTTGGCGACGAATTCGGACTTGGCACGCGCCATCTGCAGAGCGGCTTCCCGCGCGGCTTCCTTGGCGGCCTCGGCCGCGCGGCGTTCGGACACGTCGCGCATGATCGCCTGGATCACGGGGCGGCCCTCGAGTTGCATGGCATGCAGGGCAATTTCCGATTCGAAGATCGAGCCATCTGCCCGACGGGCCCGCCAGTCCATGTCGGCATGGCCGGTGGCACGGGCTTCGCCGATGGCCTGCATGGCATGGTCGATGGCGAGCGAACCATTGGCCTGCATGGCCGTGCCCAGTTGCGGGATGGGCGTGCGCAGGAATTGCTCGACCGACCCCATGCCGAACATCGACAGGGTCGCCGGGTTGCAATCCGTGAAGCCATGGTCGTCCAGGATCACGACGGCATCCGAGTTGGTCTCGAACAGGGTCTGGTATTTGAGCTTTTCGTTCTCCAGCAGGCGGGCCTGCAGCAGGGTGCGGCGGCTGACGACGGCTGCCACCAGAAGTCCCAGCACGGTCGCCACGCCGCCCAGTATCAGCATCAGGTCGCGTGTGGACTGATAGGCCGTGTAGGTCTGCCTGAGGGCCGATTCGCTGTCGCGGCGCTGCAGGGCGGTCATCTTGTCGAGCGCATCGACCAGACGGTATTGCAGGGGAATGGCGTGTTGCTGGAGTTCGGTGAGCGCGCCGTAGTTGTTGTCGTCCAGCGCGGCATCGACGACGGCTAGCATGATGGGTTGGTTGTCCCGCGTGATCTCGTCGAGCTCATCCAGCAGCAGGCGTTCCTCTTCCGATCGCACCATCTGGCTCAGCTGGTTGCGGTCCTTGGTGTAGCGCTCCCCGTATTCGAGGAACTGCATGAACAGCTGGTCCTTTTCCCAGGGGTCGATCGACACCACGATGTTGTGCATGATGATCGCGCGATCGCGCAGGGCATCCCGCATGTGCGAGGCGAGCCGGGTCTTGACGTTGTTGCTGGTCACCACCTGGTCGAGCTCGGCGTTGGTGTCCTTCATCTGGCTCACGCCGAGTGCGATCACCGCCAGCAACAGCAGCAGGGCGACGAGGAAACCGATCCCGACGTTGAACAGCAGGCCCCGCAGCGAGGGCGAAGGGGCGGCGGGTTTCAAGTGCGCCGGAACGCCACGACGTGATCGACCGCGAGCTTGATGCCGATCTTTTCGCCGATGGCGTGGTTGTGGTGGGAGGGCACCAGCGACAGGGCACGCTGGCCGCTGGGCAGCTTCAGGGTGTAGAGGAATTCGGCCCCCCGGAAGGCCTTGTTCTCCACTTCGGCGAGCAGGAGGCTGTCGTCGTCGTGGACGATGTCGTCAGGGCGCAGCAGCACATCGACGTGGCAGCTGCGCACGCATTCGTCGCAGCCGCTGGCGTCGCATTCGACCGGGATGTGGCCGTTCAGTACGCCAAGCTCGATTTCCACCTGATGGTCGTTGATGACTTCACCGGTGAGGAGTGCGCCCTGGCCGACAAAATCGGCGACGAAGCGGTTGGCCGGCTCGTGGTACAGGTCGTAGGGCGTGGCCCATTGCTGGATGCGGCCCTCGTGCATCACGCCGACCCAGTCGGCGAGCGAGAACGCCTCGTGCTGGTCGTGGGTGACGATGAGTGCGGTGGTGGCCTCACGCTTGAGGATGTCACGAACTTCGAGCGAGAGCCGCTCGCGCAATTCGACGTCGAGATTGGAGAACGGCTCGTCCATGAGAATCAGGCGCGGGCGCGGAGCCAGGGCGCGGGCCAGCGCCACGCGCTGCTGCTGGCCTCCGGAAAGCTGGTGCGGGAAATGACGGGCATGGCCCGCCAGGCCCACCAGATCGAGCAGTTCGTCGACCCGTGCCGCGCGCGCGGATGGACTTTCGTTGCGCAGGCCGAAACCGACGTTGCCGCCCACGGTCAGGTGCGGGAACAGCGCATAGTCCTGGAACACCATGCCGATGCGGCGTTTTTCGGCCGGCAGCATCCAGCCGGCCTGGCTGACCGTTTCACCGCCGATGCGGATGCTGCCGGCCTGGATGGCCTCGAAGCCGGAAATGCAGCGCAGTGCGGTGGTCTTGCCGCAGCCCGAGGGACCCAGCAGACAGCCGATGCTGCCCTCCGGCAGGGTGAACGAGAGGTCGGCAATGATCTGCTTCGCGCCGTAGGCCTGCGATACCGATTCGAGGACAAGTTCCGCCATGAGATGTTGAGGTGTCAGTGTGCGTCGCGCGAGCCACGCCAGGTCAGCAGAATGATCGGGATGATACCCGCGACGACGATCGCGAGCGATGGCAGCGCAGCTCGCTCCCATTCGCCTTCGGAGGTCATTTCGAACACCCGTACCGCGAGCGTGTCCCAGCCGAATGGCCGGGTCATCAGGGTGATGGGCATTTCCTTCATGATGTCGACGAAGGTGAGGGCGGCCGCCGTGAACAGGCTGGCACGCAGCATGGGCAGGTGCACGCGCGCCAGCAGTCCGCCTGCGGACAGGCCCAGATTGCGCGCCGCCTCGTCGATGTTGCGGGTGATGCGATGCAGGCCGCTGTCGATCGGGCCGAAGCCCACGGCCAGGAAGCGCACCAGATAGGCGGCCAGCATGACCACGAGCGTGCCCTTGAGGATTTCGGTGCCGTCGAAACCGAACCAGGCGCGTCCGCTGTCGATCAGCCAGTTGTCCAGCGCGGCTACGGGAATGAACAGCCCCACCGCCAGTACCGCCCCCGGGAAGGCGTAGCCGAGCGTGGCGAGCCGCTGCACCCAGATCATCGCGCTGCTGCTGCGCTGGCGTCCGGCGTAGGCCAGCAGCAGGGCCACTGTCACCACCAGCAGCGCGCCCAGACTGGCCAGCAAGAGCGAATGACCGACGAACATCCAGTAGCGGCTGTCGAGGTCGGTGTCGATCACCTCGCGCGACCACCAGGCCAGTTGCGCCACCGGAATCAGGAAGGCCACGGACAGCACGGTGCCGGCGTACAGGCTGGCCAGTGCCGCCTGCATGCGGGACAGGCGGATCCGGCGCAAGGCTGCGCCGCGACCGACCGCGCCATAGCGCATTTTCATGCGTGAACGCTGTTCGAACACCACGGCCACCAGCACGAAGACAATGAGGATCGACGCCAGCTGTGCGGCGGAATCCAGCGAGAACAGGCTGTACCAGGCCTTGTAGATGGCGGTGGTGAAGGTGTCGTAGTTGAAGATCGCCATGGTGCCGAAATCGGCCAGGGTTTCCATCAGCGCCAGCATCAGGCCGGCTGCAATCCAGGGACGTGCCATCGGCAGTGCCACCCGGAAGAATCCGGCCCGGCGCGACAGGCCCAGGGACTGGGCGGCTTCGAGCGCGACCGCCCCCTGGGTGGCGAAGGCGTTTTTGGCGATGAGGTAGACATAGGGGTAGAGCGCCAGCGACATCACCAGGATGACGCCGCCGCGTGACCGGATTTCCGGCAGCCCGGTGATGCCCCAGCCTGTGCGCAGCCAGGTCTGCACCGGCCCAGTGAAGTCGAGCAGGCCAATCGCGACGAAAGCGGTCACGTAGGCCGGCAGTGCCAGAGGCAGCAGGAGCGCCCAGTCGAAGATGCGCCGCCCGGGGAATTCGCACATGGCCACCAGCCAGGCCAGCGACACCCCCAGCAGCGTGACGCCCAGACCCACGCCCGCCACCAGCCACAACGTGTTGACGACCAGTTCCGGCAGGACGAATTCGGCCAGATGGCGCAGGATGTCATCCTCGATGCGTGCAAACGAGGAGAAGGTGACGACGACAGGCGCCAGCACCAGCGCCACGACGGCGAGTGCGAACAGCGTCCAGCCGGACGGCCAGCGTAGTCGGGGTAAAACAAAAACGCCCGGAGCGGGCGTTTTTGCAGGAACAGCCAGGGTGTCGGTCAAAATGCTTGCTTCACTTGTAGCCGGCGCGATCCATCAATTTTACGGCCCGGGCCTGCAGGCTGCCAGCGTCTTTCACATTGATGAGGTTGGGCTTGAAGCTGCCCCAGGCCGCCACTTTGGGATCAGGCTTGACCTTGGGGTTGACCGGGTACTCCATGTTGACGTCGGCAAAGAGGTTCTGCGCCTTGTCGGAGGAGAGCCATTCGATCAGTTTCTGCGCGCCGGCCGGGTTCTTGGCGAATTTGGTCACGCCCGCACCAGAAACGTTGACGTGTACGCCCGCTGCCTTGTTCTTGAGCGTCTGGTTGGGCCAGAAAATGGCCAGCGGCAGCGAGGGGGTCTTGTCCATCAGACGGCCGAAGTAGTAGGTGTTGACGATGGTCACGTCGCACTGGCCGGCGGCCACGGCCTCCATGGCCTTGGTGTCGTCAGGGAAGGGGGCGGTGGCCTGGTTGTTGACCCAGCCGGTGACGATGTCCTGGGTTTTGCCTTCGCCGTATTCGGTGATCATCATCGCCACCAGGCTCTGGTTATAGACCTTCTTCGAGGTGCGCAGACAGAGGCGGCCCTTCCATTTGGGGCTGGCCAGGTCTTCGTAGGTGGACAGGTCGGCCGGCTTGACCTTGCCGGTGTTGTAGATCAGCGTGCGGGCGCGCACCGAGAGGCCAAACCATTCGCCATCAGGATCGCGCAGGTGGGCGGGCACGTTCGCATCCAGCACCTTGGATTTGATCGGGCGCAGCAGGCCTTCGTCGCCCGCTTGCCAGAGGTTGCCGGCGTCGACCGTCAGCAGGATGTCGGCAGGCGTGTTCTTGCCTTCGGCCTTGAGGCGGGCCATCAGCGGGCCTTCCTTGTCGGTGATGAATTTCACCTCGACCCCGGTTTCCTTGGTGTAGGCATCGAACAGCGGCTTGATCAGCTGTTCGTTGCGCGCGGAGTAGACCGTCACTTCTTCTGCCAGTGCGGGCAGTGTCAGGACGGAGAGCGACAGCGCGGCCAGGAGGCGGGACAGGGGAGCGTTCATTCCGGATTCCTACAGGGTTGGGATGTGGGAATCGTACTCAAAATGAGAACGCTTATCAACATCAAGATAAATAAAATTTTGTTTCGTGTCGGAGTTGGTGCGCCGGACTTAGTCTGGGCGAGAAAACTGGATCAATGTGCGCAGCTCGCCTTCGAACAGGGCATCGACATGCACCCGTCCGGGCGCTTCCTGCAAAGACAGGCCCGGCGTCATCTGGGGGCTGATATCGACCAGTCTGAGCATGGCGGGGGGGTAGTCCACATCGAGCGTCACCCGCATCGGGTAGTAGCCGTCGAGGAACTTGCGCATGTAGGGGCCGTTGTTCAGATTGAAGTAGCCGCCGCCGGTGTCGCGCAGGGCGCGAGTCTGCGCCGACAGGCACAGATGCGAGCCCGGCTCGATCTGCCGTAGCTGGATGCTCGGGCCGTCCACCCAGGCTTCGGCCACCCCGCGCGAACTGTCCACCCTGAGGTCGCGTACGAAACCTTCGCGAAACGTGATCTGTGCACGCGGCACGGCGTCCAGGTTGTCATGGCACTGGCGCAGGCTGACCCAGCCGGTGTCGAGGCTGTCGGGGGCGATGACGATGCGGTTCTGGTGGTGATGCACAGGCTTGTCGGGTTGTGTGACCAGAAAATGCAATTGGCCTTCGTTCACCCCGGCCGCGCTTTTCAGCAGGAGGTCGTCATTGGACTGGGCGACGGAACCCAGCAACAGGGCCAGCGCCGCGCACAGTCGGGTGCCGGTTCTTACGGGCGCGTCAATCCTTGGGCGGGGCATCGGGCAGGGCAACACGGCGTGCACCTTCATAGCGGGATTGCCAGTAGCTTTCGTCCATGCGCGACACCATTACTGAGCCGGTGCGGCTGCTGGCGGCATGGACGAAGCGCTGGTCGCCAAGATAGATGCCGACATGCGAATAGGCACGGTTGAGGGTGTTGAAAAACACCAGATCGCCCGGACGCAGCTCGTCATCGGCAAGCGGGCGGGCGGATTCGCTGATCGCCCGGCTGTCACGCGGCAGGGTCAGGCCCAGCGTGGCACGAAAGACATGGCCAACAAACCCGCTGCAGTCCATGCCGGTATCCGGCGAGTTGCCGCCCAGCTTGTAAGGGCTGCCGACCAGACTGACGGCATAGAACGGCACTTCATCCGGCGGCTCGGCACTGGCGGCGGTGGAAAACAGCAGGGCAAGGAGGAACAGGCGGCGCATCGGCAGGTCAATCGGGTCTATATTGAAAGCAGACTACGGCCACCGTCTGGCCGGGCTTGAACAGGAGAATGCACCATGAGCGAGTTGCCATTCCAGAATGAAGTGAACCAGGCGAGTGCCCATGTTCCCGAAAATGCGCAGTTGATGCAATTGCGGGATGAGGCGGCTGCGGCCGCCGGCAGCCCCGACCTGCGTGAGCGCGTCCGCGAATTCACCGCCCGCGCGCTGCATGACCGGCGCCTGGCGCTGGAAGACATGCGGGCCATCGTCGCTGCGGTGACCGAAGGGGTGAACACCGGACTGTCCGCACGCGGCGGCGAACTGAAGGCCGGCCTGAAACTTGC
>JBEQCD010000073.1:0-12675 GCA_041639515.1 Hydrogenophilales bacterium
TGGAGGTCGGGAGCCATTGCCGATTCCTCCTGCCTGCTGGCGTTTGCGGCGGGAAGGTATTCCCACCCTGCTCACTACTCGCCGTAGCCAATCACCTCGGCGGAAATAAAGGTGGGCTTGAAAGCATTTTTCAGTTCTTCGGCTGCCCGGACAGACTCGGCGAGGTTCTGCGAAAGTGACGCAGTGGCTGAATTGGCATCGGCACCGATATTGCCTGCACCAGTCGCGGCCGCTGCCGCCGCGCCGTCATTGGAAATCGGCACGCCGGCTGTTACGCCGCCCACCTGGATATTGTCGGCTCCGACGACCTGCTGCGCGGCAATGGTCAGGTTACCGCCCGCGCGAATGCCGGCGTCGCCCGCGTTCACCTCGCCGCTGGGCGCGACCAGGACAACGTCGCTGTCGCCCCCCAGGCCACCGATACCGCTGCCGGAAATCGACTGGCTCACGTCGAGCACGAAGTTACCGTTCTTGTCGATGCGCAGTTGCGGCGGCGGCGTGGCGCTGGCGGTCTTGGCACCCTTGCCGGCGTCAATGTCGCCTTTGGCGGACCACAGCAGGATGTCGCCTCCGGAAATGGTGAAGACGCGGCTGCTGTTCACCTCGAAATCGTTCAGGGTGTAGGCCTGAATGTCGCCGCCCTGCACGGTCATAATGCCTAGATCGGCAGCCTCGCGGCTGAATCCGGTGACGCTTGCGAGGCCGGCGTTGACGCCGCCGCCCGGCGTCAGCATGCGGATGTCGCCGCCCTGCTCGGTTTTCAGCTGACTGAAGAACAGGCTGATGTCGCCGTCATAAGTCAGCGGCGCGTCAACCGTGCCAGTGGGGAACAGGGCTGCGATCGCCGTTTCTCCCCGGCTGTAATCCTTGTTGACCGAGCTTTCCTTGGCGGATTCGCCCAATTCCATGAAAAACGCATCGAGATTGACCGCGCCAAATCGCGCCAGATCGATCGGCAGTGTGTTGCCGCCCTTGTCGTGCGCCGCCGCGCCCGCCACGGAGAGCAGGTCAGCGCCGCCCTCAGGCAAATTGGGATTGGCGAGGTTGCCGCGCGTCAGCACGCCCTGCGAGGCCCCCAGATCGATATGACGGCCTGCAATCAATTCCAGCCGTCCCGGTCCGCCGATGGCAATGCGCGCCTCGCTGCCCGAAGCAATCGTGCCGATGATCGGATCGCGAACCGTAGCGAACGTGATATCCCGGCCCGCGACGAAACGGGTCGCGTTGTCAGTACGCATATTCTGTCCAACGACAGTCACGTCGAGAATGTCTCGACCGGCCTGGAACACTGCTGACTTGGCCAGCACCGCAAATACCTGCGGGCTGGGCTGGCCGACAATATCTCCGGCTTTGGCAACAACATAGGCAGGATTCGGGTCGTTCAGGTGTAACAGTTCGGGGCCATGGGCGTCGCTTTCCTTCTCTGGCAGGCTCGTCAGCGCACCAATCGAGGCAATCGATCGAACCGGCTGAGCAAAAACGGGCAGGCGGGATGGCGAAAGATCCGACAGATTGATCGGGTTGACACCCTGCTTTTCTATGGAAGTGCCGGCCAACAGACGCAGGTCACCCAATGCAGAAGGCATCAGTGTGAAGCCATCGCCCAGCAGCACATTACCCTGCAAGGCTACGGCCTCCAGCGTGCCGGGGTAAAACCCGAGGCCGGCCGTAAGTCCGGAGTTCAGTGCGTAGGCTCGTGCCAGCCCGGTCAGATCCGAGAAATCGTTGCGCAGCTCGTTATTGCCTGCCACAGCCAGCAGATGTGCAGCGCTGGCATCACTGTAAGAGACGAAATAACTCTCACGATTACTGCCGCCGGCCCCTGCAAGGTTGCCGCTGACCTGAGGGACCAGGGTCGGATTGATCACGGCATCCAGCCGGACCGCCGTGCGCGCGATCGCGTCCGCACTGGCATCGCCCAGCGACAGCACGGTGCCGACAGCTTCGGTGGCACGCGCCAGACCTTCCCTCAGCGAGCCGCCGGAACGCAGAACAGCCGTACCCCGGTCGACATGGAAGAGGCCGCCTTCGATGTCGCCGCCCGCGCGTACTTTCAGATCGCCCCCGCCCTGAACCACTTTCAGGCTCGAGTCCACCGGCTGATTGAAGGTTGCAGGTTGCCGCGCATTGGTCACGGTGGCGGCGAGCAGGTTCGCCACACGGCCTCCTGCCGTCACCGCCACGTCGCCACCGCCCAAAGCCGCCACGCCATTGCTGAACTGGGCGATCTGCGGCCACCAGCCCGGGTCGCGGAACTGCACGGAGGTGCCGCTGGTGTTGCCCTGGCGGTAGAGCCAGTCCGTGATGAGGCCAGACGGCCCGGTTTCGGATACCACCCCGCCGCCGGCCCGGACGCTTACATCGCCCCCGCCGGTCGGGAAAGCGTTGCCAGATAAGCCGGTCAGCGTGAAATCCGCCACCGCCGGCGTAGCGTAGCCAGCCGAGTAAAGCGCCGCGCCGCTTTCCAGCACCATATCGCCCGCCGAGGCGACGTCGAGATCGCCCACACCCGTGCGCACCAGCTTGCCGGCCGCCAGTTTGAGCACGGCGTTGCCTGCCTCGCGCCGGGTCGCCAGCGGATCGGCGGCAGCCGTGTCAGCGCCGGACACCAGTCGGACCGACCAGCCAACCGGACTCGATTGCAGCAGGCCCGTGCTCGTCGCTGTACTGAAGCCGTCGCTCAGGTTGGCGTCGATCAGCAGCGATCCGCCTGCGCGCACGGTCAGCACCCCGGCTTCGCCGGCGTGGCGCAGCGGATTGAGGTTCCAGTCCGACGCCAGGCGAATGTCGCCACTGCCGGCCACGCCCGCCACCCCAGTATTTCTCACGTCAACACCCGGACGCAGGCGGAAGCTGGCCGTGCCGGTATCCAGTGCGTCTTTCAGGGCAACGACATCAACCGCCCCCACGAAATTGTCGTTGTCAGTCTGCACGCTCACAAGTCCCAGCGTCGATCCGCTGGACGTGCCGGACGCGAGTTCGGTTACGCCGTCGTAGATCTTGAACGCTTCGACGTCGACCGTTTCGGCGCCGACAATGCGACCTTTGCGCGCGCCCAGCGCCACGCCGGTTCCTGCACCCGCGCCGGTACGCGCCGCGCGCAGGGTCACCCGGCCCGCGCGCGCCGCGCTGCCGGTCGGGGTCGATACATCGATCAACGAGCCTGCTGCCAGGTTCAGCGTGCCGGCATCCCCGCTGGCGAGTTCGACCTGGCCACCCTCGCCCGACGTGCCTTTGGCGGCGCTCAAATTGTCGTTCGAACGAGCGATCAACTGTGCACTGCCTTCCAGCGTGAGGTCGTGGCCCGCATACAGGCCGATGCGGCCGCCCTTGGCCGCACTGGCGTCCACCTTGCCTGCCACGCGGATGTCACCCTGATCGGCCGATACGCGGACTTCGTTCGCGCGGACCACATCGGCAACGGCGATGTCGATATCGCCAGTCCGCACATGCACAGTGCGCGAACCGTGGAAACCGCCGGTTTCAAGTGCGGCATTCAGCGCCGAAAAATCATTTGCGCCGTTGCCAATATGATCCGACTCGACCGTGAAGCGGCCGGATTCGTAGCCGCTGCTCGCATTGCCGCGCATTGTGCCGGCAAGATTCGCATCGCCCTCCGCCCATACCGTCAGTTCACCGGCATCGCCGCCCAAGGCGCTCCCGGCGACATCGACGAGCGAGTTTGTACCTGTTGTGACCTGGCCTTGCTCGGCGACGAGCTGAACCGTCCCACCCGGCGCGAACGCCTGGGTATCGGCGAAATCCACAGCGCGCCCGCCGGCGAGGATGGCGCTGCCATCGAGCAGCGCCACGTCGCCATGGGTCGCGTGCAGGGTAACGATGCCGGCTGGCAGATCAATGCGACCGCCGTGCGTCACCGATGCGCCGATCAGGTCGAGCCGGCCACCCAGCGCGGCGGCGGTCGTGGGTGCCGCGCCCGTGGACGCGGTGCGAAAATCGCCGTCCGCCCAGATGGTCTGGTCGACGCCGGCCGCCGTGGTGATGCGCCCTGCCTCGATGTCGAGATGCCCGGCTGCACCGCCGCCTGCCTCAACCGCAAAGTGCCCCCCCAGGCCTTTCACCTCGCCCGTCGCAGACAGCCGCGTGCGTTCGAAGCCGCGCAGGGTGAAATCGCCTGCACCGAGTTCTACGGTCTCCGCCTGCACGTCCAGATCACCCGTGCCCGTCGTACCGGCAAACGCCGTCGCGGCATCGATCCCATCGGGGTTGGCAAATGCGATCACGTCGGCCGCCAGACGCGCGGTGGTACCCGGCGCGCCAAAGCCGCCGATGCCGGCCGCCTCGATACGCAGGCTTTCCAACCCGGCCCCGCCGAGTGTCACGTCACCATACAGATCAACTGTGGAATAGCTGCGCAATACCAGATGCGCAAGATTGCCCAGGGCGGCAAGCCGGTTCTGGTCGAATACCAGCCCGCCCGGATTGACCACCACGCCGTTTTCGGCGAGTGCGATACGTGCCGCGCCCAGCGTCAATGCGCCCCCGTTTTGAGGCAGTTCGACCTGGCCGAGGGTGCGGTTATCGAGCGTGGCGTCGAGGATGGCAGACTGCCCAGCGCGCACGGTTGCGCCAGCAGCCACGTCGAGCACACCGCCTGACTGATTCACGGGCGCACGGCTGAGATCGACCGGCGCGCTTGATGACACGCGCAACAATGCACCGTCGGCATTGCCTGAGGCATCGGTCACATGCAGGGCTTTCGCGGTGCCACTGAACGTACCTTCGCCTGCCACCACCGCGCCGTCTTCGAGCTTCACCGTGTCGCGCGCGACCAGGATGAGTTCCGGCGATGCCAGCACGTGATTGGCATCATTGGCGATCACCACGGCGTCGCTGCGCTGTTCGAGTGTTGTCCGTTCGCCGTCTGCGCGGCGACTGCCACCCAGCAACAGGCTGGAAGCGCCGAGGCCGTCGAGCTGATCCACACCCAGGGTGACGTAATCCGGTGCATAGCTGCTACCGGTCGAGGTCACCGCCAGCTTGTCGGCGGATATATCCACTTCGGCCCCGCGTTTGCCTGCGCCAAAGGCAGTCAGCAGGTCACCCTGCAGGGAAAGCGCGCTGCCCACCGCGATCGACAGCCGGCCGGCATCGCCCGTCTGCTGAACGCCCGCCTGATTCGCGAACGCCGTGCTGGCCTGCGAAATCAAATATTCGCTGTACTGCCGGGCGATGCTGCCCGGGCGGATTTCGAGCGTGGCCGTGCGCGTGCCGTGCCGCACGTCGCCCGTAGCGGTGGCGCTAGCAAAATAACCGGCCACGCGGGTTGCCCCATTGGGCAGCGTTGCGGCGACGCCGGGAATCTGATCGGTGTTCTCTGCCAGCACACGCACCAGATACGCACCGGGCAGCAGCGCGTAGCGTGCGGGCAAGAGGGCGTAGTTGCCGGCCGCAAGGCCCTGCGTCGATTGCAGCACCTGCACGCTTGCCCCCGGATCCTGGTTCTGAAGATCCCGGTAGGACTGCGGATCGTAGGCCGCAAAGGCACCCGACCCCGGCAGGATGGCATACAGGCCTTCATTGTTTTCCGGGAGCAGGAAATCCTTTGACCCGCCCGGCCCCTTGAGGAATTCGTAGGCGAAGAGATCGCCGCCGCCCGACAGGTCCACTTTGGCATCCGCCTGCTGGATCACGCGGTCTCCTTCGAGCACGATTTGCTTCTCGGGCGGGCCGGACAGGACTTTTTTGAACAGTCCGAAATCATAGATCCAGTCCTTGCCCGACAACTCGGTCGCGCCGAACGGGATGAGCTGCCCTTCGGCAGATACCGAGGTGATGCTGCCCGAGGCAAGCGTCACCTCGCCGTTGGTGGCGCGACTGCGCGTCAGCGTAACCGGATTGATGCCAGTCGGCAGGCCGTCCAGGCCGATTTCGTTGGTGACGCGGGTGATGTTTTCAGAACGCAGTGCGATTTCGCCGAACGGTGCCTTCAGTGTGCCGCGCTGTTCGACGAAAGGCGCGGCGAGCGTCAGCTTGCCGCCGGCGGACAGCACCGGTGTATCGGTGCCAGTAGAGGTCACCGTGATGCGCCCGCTCGGATTGTTGTGTATCTCCAGGGAGAACTCGGCCATCGAGACCGGATACACCTGCCGCGCCGACAGCGCCAGATCCCCGCCGGTGGTGAGACTGCCCCGGTAAACGTACTCGACATCTTCGTTGCTAGGGCCCAGATCGGCGTCGTAGACCACCCCCTGGGTACGGATGTCGCCCTGGCTTGTCAGGGCTGTGCGGCCAAAGCCTTGCAGGCTGGTATGACCGACCAGATCGATCAGCCCGGCATTCGCGACGAAACTGCCCGCGCCGCTGCTTGCGTCGCTGCGGCTGGTTTCTCCCTGCGTATTGTTTCCGGGGTTACCGATGGCGACCGAGGCGGCGTTCAGGTTGACTTGCGCGGCCGTGGTCGTCGAGAAATTGGGCGCGTACAGTGCCAGCCGGCCGGGAAGATTCAGGCTCAGGTCGTTTTCAAAGACGATACGATCCTCGGCTGCCACGCTCAGATTGTCGAAACCGCCCGCTGCAACAGTGCGCGCAGCGAATCGAAGCTCGCCATTTAACATGTTCGTGTCGAGCGCGGCACCGGGTGAAAGTCCGGCAGTCACTGCCGTGGGCGCGTCCTGGAATACCACGCGTCGCTGGCTGGCGAGTACGGTACGCAAAGGGTTGGCCGGATCGATAACCACCCAGTCCGGCCCCAGGCGATCAATTTTTACGTCGAGACTGCCGCCGCGAGCCTGTGTTCCGCCCGCATGCGCAGCCAGATCCCCTTCCAGCAGCATGCCTTCGCGCGCCGCCAGCCGCACCGTACCGCCGTCGCTTGCCACCTGTGTGGCCGCAAGTCCCCCGTTACCCACAAGATCAAGCGTGGTTGCGGTGCCAGACACGTCGATCTTGGATCCTTGCTGCGCGATCAGGTAACCCTTGGCGGCCTCAATCTCGACCATGCCGCCATCGAGTACAGTGCCCTTGCGCAGGCCCTGGTTGTTTGGTTCGGCGCGATAAAAGCCGGTGGCGAGCAGCTTGCTGCGTTCTCCCAGGAAAATCGCGCGGCCCGGATCGAAATTCTCCACAGCCTTTTCGCCATCCTGTAGCTCGGTCTGTTTCAGCGAAATATGGCCGGCCGGCGCGTCGAGCGTGCCCAGCACGGTGAGCTGGCGACCCGCGACGAGTTCAACCGCCCCCTCGGGATCGACGCGCACGACCGCGCCTTCACCTACCGTCACGTCGCCCCGGAAGAAATTCTCGGCGACCAGCGTCACCCGGCTTGGCGCACGTAATTCCGGCGGCAGCACAACGGATTCGACAACATCGCTCAGGTGCGTGCTGCTCGGCTTGATCCGGAAATCGGTACGCAGCGCAACCGACACGGGCCTGGGTTGCAGAGTGTAACCATCCGTCACCGTCACGCCGTCTACGCCGGTAAGTTCGTAGGCATCGAAACCGCCCAAACCGAAGAAAGATTCACCCAGCAACAACTCGCCTACGCCGCCGCCCGCCACGTCGCCCATCCGGATGCTCGCGGTTTTCAGTTTCAGCGTGCCGCCTTCACCAAAACCGTAGGCCCGCAACTCACCCCCCATTTGGATACGTGAACTCAAGGGATCGGCCGCGTTCAATTGGCCGAAACTGCCGCTGGCGAGACCGATCGTGCCGGCATCGCCGTAGCGCAACTTGCCCTTGTTCGTCACCTGCGCGCCCGCGCTGGCGTCGAGCACGCTGCCCGCCGCGAGGTTCAGGTCGGAATGCGCCGCCAGTTGAATCGTGCCGCCGTCGAGCACCACCGCGCCGCTGTTGGCTGCGGCCGACCCCGGCAGATCGTTGCTCCACAGGCCCGCCACGTCCAGCGTAGCGTCAGAGCCAATATTGATGGCGAAATCGGCGGGGTCGGCCGTCTCCTTGTCCTGACTGACGCTGGTGGCGAGCCTGATCGTGCCGCCCGCCGCGCGGATGTCGCCGTCCACGTCGATGCGGCGTCCCGTCAGGTCGACCGTGCCTTTCGTGCCCGCATCCAGATTCACGTCCAACGGTACGATCACGCGGCCTTTGCTGCTCACCTTCACGCTGCCGAAACCACCGTTTGAAAGGAAATCTGTCGAGAGATTCACTTCGTTGGGTGCGGTGTCGTTCAAGCCCAGCAGCGGCGCGCCGAGGACAGCTGTCACAAAACGCAGGTCGGGCAGCGCGGCAACCGGCAAACTGCTGCCGGCGAGCAATGTCACCGCCAGCGTGCCGGCTGCGGGTGCGTTCTCTCGCTGGGTGGGCCCGGCCTGTACGCCGCCGCGCAGGGTCGCGTCCACAGCCATGCGGTGCGCTGTCAGGCCCACCTTGCCGGCATCACGACCAACGGTGTAGGCGTTGATGAAATCGGTCTGCTCAAGATTGATCGTCTTGGTGGTATTCCATTTCGGATCGCGTATCACGTAGCGATCGGCGAAACCGTTGTATATCTGCTCCGGATCGGCTTCGCCGATGTTCACCCGCTTGCCGTTCTGGATCAGTGTGGTGGTGCGACCGAAGCCGGCACGGTAGGCGATGCTGCCACCCGACACGTCAAGCGTTGCGCCCTGCTGCAAGACCAGATCACCCTCCGAACGAAGCGAAATGGTACCGCCGACCGCGCTCTTCTCGGCCACGGTACGCTCGACCTTGGCGATGTCGGCTGACACATCGGCCAGCGGCGTGCCCTTTTCGATGTCGACCCACACCTTGCTCTTGTTGAGAAAGGTGTTGCGTTGCAGCGGCGAATCCGCGAGCTGCGAGCCGCGCAGTTCCACCTCGATGTAGTTGCGCTCGACCCCGACCGACACATCCTTCAGGCCCGATGCATCCAGCACCGCGCCGTCGTCCACCTGGATGCGCACGCCGTCCACGCGCTCGGAGCCGGCTGTCTGGAAGGACTGGCCCGCGCGGGCCTCCAGGTCGATCGTGCCACCCTGCGCGCGGATCGTGCTGCCGTTCTGCGCATGAATCGTGCGACCCACGCCCTCGATTTTCGAGGGGTTGAATATCTGCTCGTCGCTCAGGCCTTTTGTCGAGGCGATCTCAGGCAACACTTCGGTCGTGCTGTTTGCGCCGAAGACCAGATCGCCGGTGCGGGTTGCGACCGGCACGGTCACGCTGGCATCGGATCCTTTCAACTGGGGCGAGACCGAATCGCGCGCCATCAGCCGGATCGTGCCGTTCAGGTTCACCGAGGTGGTCGCGGTGAGCCGGCCGGACTGGTTCACCGTCAGACCCGTCATGCTGATGTTGCCGCGTTCGGCGATGACGCGCCCGGTATTGGCTGCCGTGCCGCCGTTGTCGACTTCCACCAGGAAACCGCGCAGATTGTTGTCGTCGCTCACGGCAAGGTAGACCTTGCTGCCGGCGGCCAGAATGGTCTGGCCTTCGGGCGTTTCGATGAGGCCGTGGTTCTCCACGTTTTCCGCCAGCAGCATCACTCGGCCGCCCGTGGTGGTTTTCAGTTCTGCCCCTGCTTCCACCCGCACCAGCCCGCCAAGTGCCCCGTTTTCGGCAGCGAACGCTGCCACGCCGCCTGCGTCGGTATTCGATGGAATGCCGTCGTTGAAAATCTTGTCGGTGATGGGCAGCGTTGATGCAACCAGGCCACCCGTGTCGGTCTGCGCGCCGTTGGCGAACACGATGCCGTTCTGGTTCACCAGATACACCTGGCCGTTCGCCTTGAGCGCGCCTGCGATCACGCTGGCATCACCCTGCCAGATGCGGTTCAATGCCGCCGATCCGGCGTTCGGCTGCACGAATTGCACCGTGTTGCCGCTGCCGATGTTGAAACTCTGCCAGTTGAGAATCGCGCGGTTCGTGGTCTGCGTGACCACGCCCAGATTGCCGGTCTGGTTCCAGCTCGCCGCACCGCTGGTTACGAATGCGGTGGGATTGGGGTTCACGCCGCAGGCACCACCTGCACAGGGTACTGGCAACGCCTGCGCCCAGACTGGGCCGGTCAGCAGTGCGCCGGCCAGTGCCAGGGCGCTACCTGAAACCGACTTGCCAGAAGCAGATTTTCCGCTGCGCCGCGCGGTTTCCGACACTGGCACCATCATGCCTAAAGTCTCGTTGAACACCAGACGATAACGGTTGCGGTTCATGGGCTTCTCCTGTGGCAAGCGCGGCATTCTGAACCGATGCCGCGCCTGCTGTCTTGCGTGTTGACGTTAATTTTCGAGTGTGACTTTCGGGTTTCAGGCCGTATGAGCTGTATGGCTCAAGCGTGGCGTGAACGGCGTTTCCAGACGATCAGGCCCAGGCCTGCTGCAAAGAGTGCGAACTGTTCGGGTTCGGGTATCGGGCTCGTGGTTTCATCGAGGATGACGATGAATTCATGCATGACGACTGGCGTGATTTCGACCACGGGCATTGGCACAGCCATAGTGAATGTCACCGCCCCGAATACCGGATCGATGTAGGCGCGCGGCACCAGGTCATGGAAATTGCGGCTGGAGACTGTCAACGAACCCGCGTACGACACCGCGTTCACATCGGGGTAGAACACGGGAGAGCCCGAGAACAGTCCGCCCGACACATGGGCACTGGCCTCGGCGACCAGCTCGATGCGCGGTGCGACCAGTGTGCCCAGCATCCAGATCGTGCCCGTCGCCCGGAGCGTGATCGATTCCCCGGCTTCGATGATGCTGGCCGGGTCGATACGCAGATCGCCCGTGCACCGCGCATTGAATGTCGCGCCGGTGACCAGCGTCAGATCGCCCGACGAACAGCCTATCCCCGATACATCCTGACCCGCTGCTACAGCCTGCGAAGCAAGCAACACACTGCCTGCTGCCACCCAGAATCTCAAACTGTTCATGGTGATTTTCCTGTCGTTTCGATCCGGTTTCGTGTGCACTCAGGCTGGCAATGGCGGGAAAGTATTCCCGCCCTACTCCACATGCCATGCCGTAGGTCGGGAGAGCGTGTGTTGTTGCCGCGAAAGCGGCTTACAACCACGGCCTCCCCTTTACGGGGGGATACTTTCCCGACTTCTTGCTCCTCGCCCACCACTCACCACTCGTACCCCAGGCGGAAATGCACCCGCCCATCGCCTGCCTCGGTCTGGCCGGCATCCTCGAACGGATAAGCCAGATCGAGCCCCCCCGAGATTCCGTCCCATCCTTTGAAGCGCACTCCCACACCGGTGGATAGCAGATCGAAGCGATCAATCTGGCCGCCGAGCGGCTGGCGGATGCGCAGCCGTGCCCCCTCTGCAAAGACATAGGGCGTCAGTTCGTTCAGCTTCGGCGATACCCACTTTGCCAGCGAGGGCGCACGAAGTTCTGCACCGCCGGTGAAACCATCGTCGCCCGAGGAATTCGATTCGAGATAGCCGCGCACGCTGTCCACACCGCCTGCGGTGTACTGCTCGTTGGAAATCAAAGGCCCGCTGGCCATCTGCCCCCCCGCCCGGGCAAACAGACTCCAGCCATGAGCCAGTGCACGGGTGTGCTTGGCATCCAGACGCAGGTAAAGGTAGTTGGCATTGCCGCCAGAGCGTTTGCAGGCAAACTCATTGAGGAACACGCCAGGCAGACATTCCACCGTCTCATCGGCCAGGCCGCGCAGCGAAAAATTCAGCGTGGCACCTAACTGGGTAAGCTGGCCTTCGCGTTGCACGGACGCCTCGTAGCCAAGACTGAAGGGAAGATAGGAAATGGGCGTATTGGTGCTGTCGGCTCCTTGCAGGGTGATGGTTTCGCCAAAATCCTTGAAATCCACACCCAGCGTCAGGCTGTGGAAGTAAGTGTTGCGGGGGCGCAAGGGCCGGATATAGCGCAGGCCGGCAATCTTGCCGTCGCCGATCACGCTTAGATCACCCACGGCTGCCACGTCGCTTTTCGAAATCACTCCGTAGGCCGCCAGGTAATCGCCGTTGTCCAGAGGCCACACATAGGTCGCCGACAGCACTCGGGATTCATCGGTATTTTCCGGCGCGGTCTGCACGCCCAGCGAAAAACTGTGCTCACGCTGCCACAGATTGTCGTAGCGCAGGTTCGCATTGATGCGGGTGCGCGTGGTGTTAGCCGACTGGCGATCGTTCAGCTCGACGTTGCCGTGCAGGGGGAAGCGGTCGGCCACTTTCAGATCGACCTCGACCTTGCCCGGCGTGCGCGAGGGCCGCAGCACCGGCGTCACCCGCCGCTCCGCACCCCGGTTCAGCGACGCCAGTTCCTTCTGCACCTCGGGAAAATACGGCACCGAGCCTTCGGCCAGTTCCGGCACCTTCGACTTGATCCGGCCCAGACTGTAGTAACGCGACCCCGTCACCCGCAGGCGCTCCACCCTTCCCTCCGTCACCCGCAGGCGCACCAGACCGCCTTCCACCGACTGCTCGGGAATGTCGACGAACACGGTGGGATAGCCGGCGTCCTGATAGGCCTTTTCCAGCGCAGCCCGTGCCGATTCAACTTCCTTGATGGATTTTTTCTCGCCCAGCCAGGGATACACCGCACGTTCGATCGTGATCACGGGTAGCACCGAATTGCCCTCCACCCGGTATTCCAGAATATCGAAGCTGCCTTCCTCGGCCAGTGCGCTGCTCCAGGCCAACATCAGAAGCAGCCCACCGGCAAGATATGTTCTCCAGTTCACGCCCATCGTCTCTTTCGGGTCCATTGCTTATGGTTTCTGTTGATTGTTCGAATGTCA
>JBEQCD010000074.1:0-12597 GCA_041639515.1 Hydrogenophilales bacterium
GCCAGCAGGGCCATTTCAGCCAGTTCCGCCTGCGGCAGCGCAGCGGTGTCTATGCCGTTGACGGCGGCGAAACCCGACAGGTCGGGAATCGTCTCGATATCGAAAACCAGGGTGGGGTGCATGGGACGGCCGCGAAAAAACCGCCATTTTACGCTGTCGTGCGCCGGCAGGGCGCGTCAGAGCAAGGCCGTGTCGAGTGCGGAGGCGGCGATCAGGGCGTCCAGGTAGGAAACCGAAATCTGATGCAGCGGGATGCCGAGTTTTCCGGAATAGCTCGCAAGTGTGTCGGCATCGTTGATTTCGCAGGCATGGACGAGCTGGAGCAGGTCTGTTTCCGGGGAGGGCTTGCCGGTCAAGGCCCGGATCGCCGCATCGGACACCTCGAGTTTGCGCGCCAGCGCCGCAGGCGGCTGTGCCAGGGTATGCGATGCCACCGAGAGCAGGCCGATTTCAAACGCGCTGGCTGCACTTTCCGCTGGCGCACCCAGACGCACGACCTTGCCCATGAAGAGGGCACGCGTGAGCGCGGTGACCACATGGTGGCGCGCCGTTTCACCGGGGTGGGTGCCAGCCAGAGCCAGCAACGCTGCCACCCGGCTGGCACGTTGCGACCCCAGCATGACCAGGGCGTGCGCGGCTGATTCGGCGGGCCGGCTGAGTCCGCCTGCCGGCGAATTGGCAATGGCCAGCAGGCGCGGGGCCATTTTGGGGTTGAGCCGGAAAAAGGAAATCAGCATGTCGACCGACTGCCCCAGGGCAATGCGCAGCAGGTCGAGCTGCATGGTTTTGTCCTGAGAGTCGCCGGTCTGACCCGGCTCGCCGGGCAGGGCTGCCTGCTTGAACCAGGCACTGGTCGGCCAGTGTGCCTGTGCGGTCGTGGCCACGCCTTCGACCACCAGCTGCACGGGCCCGGCAGGCGGGGCGCAGTCGGCCCGGCACGACAGATAGCGCCAGGCTCCGACGCTGTCGCGTATCAGGGGATGAGCGGGATTCAGAGAAGGACAGAAGTGCATGCCGGCATCCTGCAGGGCCAGGGCACGGGCAAGTTGATGCTCGTCGGCGATGTCCACGCGCCAGACGACGCGGGGATGATTGAGTTGGGACAGCACGTCGCTGAACAGGATTTCGCTACCGATCTCGACGAAAAGCGGCAGCGAGCCCGTGACACCGCCCTGCACCAGGGAATACAGGCCGGTCAGCAGCATGTCTTCGTCCATCTGCTTCAGTTCGGGAGGCGCATCGGACGGTGCGATCTGGCCTCGCAGAACCAGCTGGTGGGCGACTAGGGTGGCATTGCGGTCAAACAGGGGATCAAAGGACAGGAAACGGGCGCGCAGGTCTTCCTCACGCGTGGGAGCGTCGCTGCCCACGCCCAGCATCTGGGTCACGACGACTGGCTGTTGCGATTCGCCGGTATTGATGCCGCCGCCGACGATGCGCGGCGGGTGAGAGTCGTCCGAGATCATGACGTGCCTGAAGGATGGCGAGCTTGAAAATTTTTGTAACCGCATTCTAGCCCGGTGAACCGATTGTGGCGCAGTTCGGTCAAGATGGCGGCACATGCCCATTCCAACATCCTGTCGAGGAGCTGCACCATGCACCGTAGCGTTCTGAACACCCTGATTGCCGGCACGTTTGCGGTTTCCCCCCTGGTTTCCGCCGGGCCGCGCGACGAAACCGTATCGACCGTGGCGGACCAGCAGTCGGTTGCCGTGACCATCTACAACGACAATCTGGCGCTGGTGAAGGACGCTCGCCAGGTGAAGCTCGGCCGCGATCTCAACCGGCTGGCCTGGCGCGAGGTGTCGGCGCAGATGCGGCCGGAAACCGCGCAACTGCGCAATGCCTCGAACCCGGGCGGGTTCCGCCTGCTGGAACAGAATTTTGATTTTGACCTGCTGACACCGGACAAGCTGCTCGACAAGTATGTGGGGCGAGAGGTGACGGTGATCCGGACCAACCCGGCCACCGGGGCCGAAACCCGCGAGAGCGCGACCGTGCTCTCGACCAACAACGGCGTGGTCCTGAAGTTCGCCGACCGCATCGAGACGGGCGCACCCGGCCGCATTGCCTTCCCGGGCGTGCCCGATACCCTGCGTGACAAGCCCACGCTGGTCATCTCGCTCGTGAACGGGACGACGGGTACGCAGAATCTTGAACTTTCCTACCTCACCGGCGGCCTGTCCTGGCGGGCCGACTATGTGGCCGAACTCAACGCTGACGACAGCGCGCTGGATCTCAACGGCTGGGTGACGCTCACCAATCAGAGCGGGGCGGCCTACCCCAATGCCAGGTTGCAACTGGTGGCGGGTGACCTCAACCGCGTGCGCGAAGCGCAGCCGATGCCGCGCGCCATGATGGCCATGGCGGCCAAGGTCGCCGATGCGGCCGAAATGCAGCAGGAGTCGCTCTTCGAATACCACCTCTATACCCTGCAACGGCCTACCACGCTGGCGGAAAACCAGACCAAGCAGGTGGCGCTGATGTCGGCCACGCGGGTACCGGTCAACAAGGAATTCCTGCTGACCGGGGCTGACTATTACTACTCGGGCCAGGTGGGCGAAATCGGACAGAAAATGAAAGTTGGCGTGTACGTCGATTTCAGGAACAAGGGCGAAGGCCTGGGCATTCCCTTGCCCAAGGGCGTGATCCGGGTCTACAAGAAGGACAGCCAGGGCAACGCGCAATTCGTCGGTGAAGACCGCATCGACCACACGCCGAAAAACGAAACGCTGCGGCTCAAGCTGGGCGACGCCTTCGACGTGACGGCCGACAAGAAGCAGACGGCCTTCCAGAAGCTGGCCGGCAGCGGACGCTACAACTATGTATTCGAATCGGCTTACGAGATCGTGCTGAAAAATGCCAAATCCGAACCGGTGACGGTGACGGTACGCGAGCCGATGCCGGGCGACTGGACCATGGTTGCCGAGTCGCAGCCGCACACGAAGGCCGCATCGGGCACGGCCGAATGGAAGGTGAAGGTTCCCGCCGACGGGCAGGCGGTGCTGACCTGGCGCGTGCGGGTCAAGTATTGAAGTCTAATGGGCATGGCGTCTGGCCAGCCCGGATGATGAAACATCCCCGCAGTAGGTCGGGAATACTTTCCCGACATTTTCGTACCCCGCCAACCGTTGTGGCGGCAAGGTATTGCCGCCCTACGGCCACGGCGGTCACGCTATCTCCGCGAGTTTCACGTTTAAGTACTGAGCCCGCGTCGCCGGCGGATGTCGGTGATGAGGCCCAGGGTCGAGCCGTCGTGCTCGCCGATCACCCGTACCGAACTCAGGGCGGCGCGGATGGGCGGCGCGAGCTGCTTGCCGAGTTCCACGCCCCACTGGTCGAAACTGTTGATCTGCCAGATCACGCCCTGCACGAACACCTTGTGCTCGTAGAGCGCGATCAGCATGCCCAGTGTGTGCGGATCGAGCTTCTGGTAGAGCAGCGTGTTGCTGGGCCGGTTGCCCGGGAAGACCTTGTGTGGTGCCAGCGCCCGGGCGGCTTCACGGCTCATCCCCTGGGCGATCAGTTCGGCTTCGATCACCGCGCGTGATTTGCCCTTGAGCAGCGCTTCGGTCTGGGCCAGGCAGTTGGCCAGCAGCCATTCGTGCTGGTCGGCAAGCGGGGTGGGATTGACTGCCGCCACCAGGAAATCGGTCGGAATCAGGCGCGTGCCCTGATGCACCAGTTCAAAAAAGGCATGCTGGCCATTGGTGCCGGGCGCGCCCCAGACGATGGGCCCGGTGTTGTAGTTGACCTGCTTGTTGTCGCGGTTGACGTTCTTGCCGTTGGATTCCATGTCCAGTTGTTGCAGGAACGGGACCAGCAGGCGCAGCCGCTGGTCGTAGGGGAAGATGCCGTAGGTGTCGGTGCCCCAGAAATTGGCGTACCAGATGCCGAGCATGCCCAGAATCACGGGCATGTTGGCGTCGAGCGGCGCTTCCCGGAAATGGATGTCCATGGCATGCGCACCCGCAAGCAGGGCCTGGAAATTGCCCCAGCCGATCTGCAGGGCGATCGAAAGACCGATGGCCGACCACAGTGAATATCGGCCACCCACCCAGTCCCAGAAGATGAACATGTTGTCCGGGTCGATGCCGAAGGCTTCGACGGCTGGGGCATTGGTGGAAAGCGCGACGAAGTGGCGCGACACGGCAGCCGGCGCATGCAGGGCAGAGAGCAGCCAGGCCTTGGCCGAATTGGCATTGGCCAGGGTTTCCAGGGTGGTGAAGGTCTTGGACGCGACGATGAAAAGCGTGGTTTCGG
The DNA here is from genome assembly GCA_041639515.1 of Hydrogenophilales bacterium. GTDB lineage: Bacteria > Pseudomonadota > Gammaproteobacteria > Burkholderiales > Thiobacillaceae > Thiobacillus. Next base: position 4,264 of record JBEQCD010000074.1, read on the forward strand.
GGTCGAGCGATTTGAGCGTGATGGCCAGGTGCGCCGGGTCCAGATTCGATACAAAGTGCACCCGTATGCTTTCCAGGGCGTAGTGATCGAGCGCGGCGCACACCATGGCCGGGCCCAGGTCGGAACCGCCGATCCCGATATTGACCACGTCGCGTATGGGCTTGCCTGTGTGTCCCAGCCAACTGCCGTTATGAATCGACTCGACGAAACGCTGCATGCGGCCCAGTACCTGGGCGACCTCGGCCTCGACATCCACGCCCTCCACCCGCAGTGGCGGCCGGGACGGAGCACGCAGCGCAGTGTGCAGAACCGCACGGTTCTCCGTGAAATTGATGCGCTGGCCACTCATCATCGCGTCACGCTGTTCCGGCAGGCCCGATTCCACAGCCAGTTGCTTCAGCAGGTCCAGGGTATCGGGGGTGACGCGGTTTTTCGAATAATCGAGCAGGAGGTTGCCGCAGCGCAGCGAGAGGCGGCTGAACCGTTGCGCATCCTCGCGAAAGGCGGTGCGCATGTCGAAATTCCGCATGGATTTGTGATGCGCTTCAAGCGCTTTCCAGGCAGGGAGGTGTTTGAGCGAAGTCATGGCTGGGAAATGGGAGTTCAGGCCCGAAAAGTACCACACGGCCTTGTTAGCGACGGTCTGGCAGGACAGTTTAGCGGTCGGCCGGATCTGCGGCTGATGTGAAATCCTGCTCGCAGTGATCGAGTGGCCTGGAGCGCGGGCAACAAAAAAAGCCGGGTTGCCCCGGCTTTTTTTGTCTGCTGCTGCGCTTACTTGGCGGGGCAGGCCTTGTCACCGGCGATCTTGCCCGGCAGCTTGAGGAAGGCTTCGAACGGGCCCATCACGCTCATGGCTTCCATCTTGGGACCGGTGAACTTGAGGCGGCCGAACATCATGGCCTTCATGGGGCCGTATTCACCCGCGCCCATTTCGTTCCACTTTTCGGTGGTGGCGTGCATGGTGTAGTCGACGGCGTAATCCATCTTGGCGTTCTGAACCGCACCGCCGTAGGTGCATATGGCTTTGCCATCCTTGAGCTGGATCTTCAGTTCGGTCTGGGTGGCTTCACCACAATCGGTGCGATACAGGTGAATGATCTTGTAGCCACGGTCCTTGTCGTTCTTGATCCACTTGTCGGCCAGCCCCGTGGTCAGGTCGGCGTCCTTGTTCCAGGCGTCGCAGGCCTGGGCGGTCCACTCGGCAGACATCATGGCGGGAGCGGCCTGGGCGGCACCCGCAAATGCGGTGATCAAAACTGCGGCAATGCTTGTTGCGTATTTCATGGTGACTCCTCCTAGGTTGGATAGGGTTACAGCTTGGTGGTATTGACGAAGAAAAATCTCCGAAGCAGCACGGTAAACAGGGCGTATCGCCTTGTCAATGCGGCAGACGCTTTTTTACGAACCCGTAAAGCCAGGTGCCGACCAGCGCGCCACCCAACGCGGCAAGGGCTCCAATCGAGCCCATGCCGACCAGGGCGAAGATGGGGCCCGGGCAGAGCCCGATCACGCCCCAGCCCAGGCCGAAGATGAAGCCACCCAGGATGTAATTCACCCGCCCGGGTTCCTTGTTGGGGATGCTGATCGACTGGCCATCCAGGGTGAGCAACTGGCCGTAGCGCTTGAGCAGCAGCACGCCGACGAGGCCGGTGGCGATTGCGCTCATCATGATTCCGTACATGTGGAAGGACTGGAAATAGAACATTTCCATGATGCGGTACCAGGAGGCGGCTTCGGATTTGATCATCACGAAGCCGAACGCCAGGCCGGCCAGCAGATAGGGCAGGAATCGCATGGGGGCTACCAGAAGATCGAGAACAGGTGGGGGGTGACCAGATGCGCTGCGGTCAGGCCGCCGGCAAAAATGCCCAGCACGGCCAGCAGCGACTGCAACTGCAGGGTCGACAGGCCGGTGATGGCATGGCCGGAGGTGCAGCCGCTGGCATAACGCGTGCCGAATCCGACCAGGATGCCGCCGACAAACATGACGATGACCGACAGCCAGTTGAGATCGAACAAAACCGGCGGCAGAAAGCCGCCGGCAATGGGCACGTCCCAGTGTGAAAACATGGTCAGGGCGGCCACAGAGAGGTTGATCGGCTCCGGGTTGGCAAAGACGATGCCGGCGAAGAAGCCGCCGAGTACGGCACCGATCGCGAACACCAGGCTCCAGTTGTGCTCACGCCAGTCGTACTGGAAAAAGTCCACGCCTATGCTCTTGGGCTGGGCCATGGCGCACATGTGGCGCAGGTTGGAGGAAATGCCGAAGGAGCGGTTGCCGATCCACAGCATGAGCGGCACCATCAGGCCGATCAGGGGACCGGAAACATACCAGGGCCAGGGGGCGTGCAGCCAGGCGAGCAGGGTGTCCATGCGCTTTCTCCGGACGATCGTTGTTAACTGCTTATTTGAGTAATTTGTACTACGGCCGGAAGCCTAACACTTTTATTGATGGGCAGTCGAGAAACTCCGTTCCACCAGTTCGATGCGCTGCGCAAGCCGGGCGGATTCGGCTGAATCGCCACGTGCGCGAGCCTGTTCGGCGCTCAGCTTGAGGTAGGTCAGCAGGGGTTGACGCCAGCCCTGGGCCGAAGCGGTTTCCGTGGCCACGGCCAGCGAGCGCGGGGTGGCTTCCTTGCGCATGACCAGCAGGCCTGCATCGAGCAGGCGCGAAAGCGGGTCGGTGATTTTTTCCAGAGTGGCCGGGCGCGTCTCCGGTGTGGCGCGCACAAAATCACGGTGTTGTGCCGGCAGGGAATCGGGATCGAGCCTGTCCCAGTCCAGCGTGAGGAAGCGCTGGTAGGCCGCGTCGGCCGTGTCGGCGTCGGTGCGTGCCAGGGTGGCGTACTCCGTGCAGGCATCGTCGATCAGCATGGCGCGCCGGGTGGCGCAGCGCACCAGCCAGAGGCGGGCGGTTTCCGCGACCCGGCCCGCGCCGCCGGTGGCTGCCACGGCCTGCTGGAAATAGCGTTCTGCCAGCACGTTCTCGCCGAGCAAGGCGTGCTTTTTGTAGCGCTCGATCAGATCGGCCGCGTCGGTTTTCCAGTCCGGCGGGGGCGGCCCGCCGCTGCCACAGGCGGAGAGCAGGATCAGGGCAGCGGCAAAGGCGAGGGCATGTTTCATGGCAGTTTCACCTCGGGGTCGCGGGCAAAGGGCCATTTCTTGTTGATTTCGTTGACCAGCGCGTTGGCCTTGCGTACGGCGTCGTCGATTTCGGCACGCAGGCGGGCGATGTCCTGGGTGCCTTCCTTCACATCGGAGGAGATTTCGACTGCGTTTGCCATCAACGCATCGGCTTTTTTCAGACTGGACTGGGCGTCGTCCAGCATGGCGCGCACCTGCTGCATGGAGGCCCTGGTTTGGGCAGCCATGCCGTCCTGGGCAAAGAGCCAGGTGTCGGTCTTGGCGGCCATGCCATCCATTTTCAGCGCCAGGCCGTCGAGTCGGGTGATCAGTGACCGGGTCTTGTCCAGCGAATCGGTGACCGCGCGCGCTTTCTCGGGGCTGCCCAGCACGCTTTCAAGCATGCCGTACTCACCGGTCATGCGGCCGGTGACGGTCTGCACATTGGCCAGCGTGCCGGCGATTTCGCCATCCTTGCGCGTGAGGTGCTCCACGTTGGCGAGAATGGCCTTGACGCGCTCGACCAGCACGGGGATTTCCTTGCTGATATCGGAGGTGAGCAGCAGCATGGTCGAATTGTCCGGCAAGGGCTCGGCCTTCAGGTCGGGGGAATCGACGCGGATCTTGGCACCGCCGACGATGGGCTTGTCGAGTGTGAAGGTGCTCGATTGCTTGAGCCATTTGGCGTTGCGTTCGAGCAGCCCGATATGGATGACGATGCCGCCATCGTCATTGAGTCCCAGTGAACTGACGCTGCCAATCTCGATGCCGGAAAAGACCAGCGGCACGCCGGGGGCCACGCCATCTGCAGTCGAGGCGGCCAGCTTGAGGCGGTAGGTGTCTTCGAAAAAGCCGCGTGCATGGAGCAGATAGACCAGGAAGCTCGCCAGCAGCAGCAGTGAAAAGGCGACGAAGAGGCCGACCTTAAAATGGAAGGGGTTGGATTTGGCTGCGTTCATTGCGGATAGAGCGCCTGGTTCCAGTCGAAGTCGTAGATTTCCCATGTCCCGCTCATGTCGGACCGGGCAGCGAGCTGCTGGATGAATGCGGGATAGGGCACATCGTAAAGCATGGCACCCGGCCGGTCGATGACCAGGCGGGGGCGCCGCAGCATGAGCGCGCGCGCCAGCTGCGTGACAAAGCGCTGCGCAGGTGTCATGTCCGGATCCCGCAACGGGGCGATGTCGCCATGGCCCAGGGCGTCGAGCACGGCCTGGGCCTGGCGGGCGGCTTCGGCTGCGTCGAAATGCCGCTGGTAGAGCGGAATCAGCGCGATGTTGTCGCGGGCCGTGAGATTGGCCCGCAGAGGCAGGTCGAGTGCCACGCGGGCCGCCTCGTCGCCCAGTCCGGCAACGGCAGCCAGCAACGCGTCGCGATCGGCGAAGCGGGTCAGATGTATTTGAGCGCCAATGACAGCACCTCGATGGCAACGATGGCGAAAAATACCCGCATCATGCCGCGCAGCACGGACACGGGCACCATGAAGAGCTTTTTGGGCGTTTCCAGTCCGCTCACGACGGGGATCAGGGTCACGGCCAGGCCGAACAGCGCGCATTTGACTGCCAGACCGGCCATGATCCGCAGGTCGAAAATCTTGGCGACGGTGCGCGTGAAGGCATCGAATCCGGCCATGCTCAGGCCATAAATCGACAGGTAGGCCAGCAACAGGGCAAGCAGCCCGGCCAGCAGGGCAAGCAGCACCACCGAGACCACGCCGCCGATCAGGCGCGGCAGGAACTCGAACTGCATGGGCGGAACCTTGCAGTGCGCCAGGGCATCCAATTCATTGTTCACACGCATCAGCGCCACTTCGGTGTTGATGGCACTGCCGGAACGCAGCGCGATGAACAGTGCGGTGAGGAAAGGCAGCAGTTCCAGCACCAGCACGCGAATGGTCATTTCGGTGGCGAATTCGGTGAGGCCGAACTCACGCGCGGTCGACAGGATGATGGTGATGAGGAGCCACGAAATGACCAGTGCGTAGCCCAGAAAAACAGGAAGAATCTGAACCGCAGTGAAATACACCTGCTTGATGACCACGTCATAGGTGGCGCGATTCCAGGTTGAGCGGTCCAGCATCAGCAGGGCTGCCCGCCCGGCGAAGGCAAAGAGTCCGTAGCCGACGGCAAACCAGCCGACGAACCGGGCACCGAGCGATTCGATGGAAGCCGCGAGGAAATTCATCAAGCCATCTTAACGCCATCCACGAGGCTTGCGCCATCGAAGCGCAGCCCCTACAGTTTTGCAACCATACGAGGTGACGCCCATGAAAAAAACCGTTCTGACCACCAGCGCGCTGGCCTTTTGCCTGCTGGCCGGTGCAGCCGCAGCCACGCCCGGCACGGTCCTGCGCAACGAGAAACTCTACGCCCAGCCCAGTGCGAGTGCATCGGCCGCAGCCAGCGTGAACAAGGGTGCAAACGTCACCGTGCTGAGCAAGCAGGGGGGCTGGCTGCGGGTGACCGCAGGCAAGACCACAGGGTGGATTCGGCTGCTGTCGGTTCGGGTCGGGGGCGGCGGACTGGCCAGCGTGGGCGTGGGCGATGTGGTGGGGGCAGCCACCACCCGTTCGGACCCAAGCAAGGTGGTGGCAGTGGCCGGCCTGCGGGGCCTCAGCGATGAAGAATTGAAAGTGGCCAAGTTCAACGCCGAGGAACTGGCGCGACTCGACAGCCTGGCCGTCGCACCGGCCCAGGCCAGGAATTTTGCTGCTGCGGGTGGGCTCGCAAGTGCCCAGATCAAACTGCTACCCAAACCCCAGGCCAGCCAGCCTGCTTCCTCATGGGGGGATAACTGATGAAAGCGGCCACTACTCTGTTTGTGATGGTTCTGGCCGGTGTGGCCCTGCCTGCCCAGGCCTTTGATCTGGGCAAGCTGCTCGAAGACCGCATCAATCAGGAACTGGACAAGCGCGACAAATCGAAGCAACCGCAACCGGCCCCTGCGCAACCGGCACCTGCTGCGCCAGCCGGTGCGCAAAGTGCCGCCGCGAGCCCGCCGCCAACCAAGCAGAAGGTGGACGCGGCCCAGATCGGCTTCGCCCTGTTCGGCGACTATTCGCTGGAGGAAGAGAACCGCATTGGTCGCCAGATTGCCGGCAACCTTCTGGGCGCGGCGAAACTGGTGCCCGATCCCGCGCTCCAGAGCTATGTGAACCAGGTCGGTGAATGGGTGGCTCAACAGAGTGGCCGGCCAGAAATCACCTGGCGCTTTGGTGTGCTCGATTCGGAGGCGATCAATGCCTTTGCCGCACCGGGTGGCTATATTTTCGTCACCAAGGGCCTGTACCGGCTGCTGAACAACGAAGCGGAGCTGGCTGGTGTGCTAGGCCACGAAATTGCGCATGTCACGCAGAAGCATCACCTCAAGGTACTGAAGCAATCCAGCCTGATCGGTGCGCTGGGGCAGGCGGCGAGCAACAAGGCGAAGGATAGTGATCCGGCGATCCAGAACCTGATCGGCAACGGGGCCGAAATCATGGCGCGCGGGCTCGACAAGGATGCCGAGTTCGAGGCCGACCGCATCGGCATGGTGTATGCGGCTCGCGCAGGCTACGACCCCTGGGGCCTGCCGAACGTGTTGCAGGACATGGCAGCCCTGCCGGCCAAGGACAGCCGCACCAGCCTGCTCTACAAGACCCACCCGCATCCGGCAGACCGTCTGTCGGCCCTGGGCGATGCCGTGGGTGACCGCATGGACAACGTGCGCGGCAAGGAACTGCCCAACCGCTTCTATCGCCTGCCGTGAAACGCCATGCCTCGGGCCTGATCCAGGCAGCGATCTCGGCGGTTTTCGTCCTGTTCATGGCGGCCTATGCTGCCGGCATGGTGCGGGTGGCTCCGGTCGACCGGGTCGAATCCTGGCTCTACGATGCCTGGCTCAAGGCCACCGCACCGCAGGGCCTGGATGATCGCATCGCCATACTCGACATCGACGAGGCCAGCCTCAAGTCCGTGGGCCGCTGGCCCTGGAACCGGGACGTGATGACCCGCCTGGTCGAGCAGTTGTTCGATCGCTACGGCGTAGCAGCTGTCGGATTCGACGTGGTGTTTGCCGAACCGGACACGAGCTCGGGCCTGAATCATCTCAATGCGCTGGCCCGGGGTCCGCTGGCAGGCAGCCCGGCGTTCCGTCAGCAGGTCGCCGCCCTCACGCCGCAACTCGACTATGACGCCCGCTTTGCTACGGCCCTGGCCGAGCGTCCGGTGTCACTGGGGTATTACTTTCTGCCGCAGGGGTTCGGCGACGCCCGGTCCGGTGCCCTCCCGGCACCTGGCTTGCCTGACTCTGCCTTTGCACCGCTGGAGCCGGGTGCGCCGGCAGGCGGCTATGGCGCGAATCTGGCGCGCTTTCAGCGCGCCGTGCCCGCTGCGGGCTTCTTCAACATGGAAGCCGATGCGGACGGCGCGGCGCGGCGCATGCATCTCGTCACGCCGTTTGCCGGCCACTACTACGTGTCCTTGTCGGTTTCGACACTCAATGTTGCGTTTGGCGGCGAGCCCTTGCGTGCCGGTGTGGAGACTGTCGCGCCTGCGGGATCACGCGCCTGGATCGAGGCGGGCGGGTTGAAGGTGCCGCTGTCTGCCGACGGCAGCGTGTACGTGCCGTATCGTGCAGGCGCGCCATATCCCTACGTGTCGGCCGCCGAGGTGCTGGCCGGGCGTGCGCCCGTTGCACAGCTGGAAAATCGCATCGTGCTTGTTGGCTCCACCGCGCCGGGACTCGCCGACCTGCGGGTCACGCCATTTTCCGGCACGTTCCCGGGTGTGGAGATCCACGCCCACCTGATTGCCGGCATGCTCGACGGCACCACACGCAGCACGCCGCCCTGGGCGCAGGCAGCCCGGGTGGCTGCGGTCCTGGCGCTGGGCGGAGTGCTGATTGTCGTGATGCTGCGCTTGGGCCCCTTGCCCGGCCTGCTGGCCGCGTTGCTGTTGCTCGGCGGTTTGCTGGCGGCCTATGCCGCAGCGTGGGCGCGATTCTGGGTGGTGCCGCTGGCGGCACCCATGCTCACCGTGGCGGGACTGTATGCCTTCAACACCGCGGATGGTTTCTTTGCCGAATCGCGCAACAAGCGCCAGTTGACTCGGCTGTTCGGGCAGTATGTGCCACCTGAACTAGCGGCGGAAATGAGCCAGGATCCCGCGCACTACACCATGGAGGGGCAATCGCGTGACATGACCGTGCTGTTTTCGGACATTCGCGGGT
>JBEQCD010000075.1:0-12036 GCA_041639515.1 Hydrogenophilales bacterium
GGGTGAATCCCAGCATGGCCTGGCGGTGGACTTTTCCTGCTCGCATACGGTTATGCAACCTGAAGATGAATTCGTTTCAAGTAATCTGGCGGGTGTGGCTTGCCATCGGTTACTGAATGCAGCGCATGTCAGTCCGATGATTCTGACAAATGAATACGTCAATTGAGTGACAATCATCCGGACAGCCGGGCGCAGGGAACTGTCCCGACCATTCGGCTCAATTTGCGCTTGCTGGCCGCAACAAGGCTGGAATCTGTGCTTGCTAGGCTCACCCGACTTCAACAGCCATCGGGTCTGCCGCCATGCATCGCCTTGCTCCCCTGCCGTTCGCACTCGCACTGATCTTCACGGCTCCGGCTGTTGCCGACACCACCCCGCAGCCACTGCCGTTCTCACAGGACTGGTCGAACATCAGCCTGATAACCGTCAGTGACGACTGGAGCGGGGTGCCCGGCATCAGCGGCTATCGCGGCGATGATCTGACGGGTGCCACAGGTACCGACCCGAGGACGATCCTGGTCGATGGCACGACGACACCGCTTGACGTCAATGCCAATCAATCCAATCCCGATACCTTCACCACGGGTGGCGTCACCGAATTCCATCTGACCGATCCGGTCGTGGCACTGACAGGCTCCGGCACTGCCGACGCCCCTTTTCTTCTGATCACACTCGACACCACTAGCAAGCAGGCGATCCAGGTCAACTTCACCCTGCGTGATCTCGATGGTTCTGCCGACAATGCGGTGCAGCAGGTGGCGCTGCAATACCGGGTAGGCAACAGCGGTGCGTTCACCAATCTGCCCGCAGGCTATGTGGCGGACGCCACCGAGGGCCCCAGCCTCGCCGGAAAGACCACACCGGTGTCGGTCACGCTGCCGGCAGCGGCCGACAACCAGCCGCTCGTCCAGCTGCGCATCCTTACCACCAACGCTGCCGGCAACGACGAGTGGGTCGGGGTGGACAACATCGTCATCGATGGCTCGGGCGGGACACCGGGCAATGCACCCATCGCGCCGGTCTGTCCGGCCACGCTGTCGGTGGCTGCCGGTGGTTCGGGCAGCGTGCTGCTGTCCGCAAACGATGCTGACAGCGTGGTCAATGCCGCGAGCATCACTTCGGGCGCGCTTTCCGGCATCAGTCTCGGTACCCTGACACCGGCCATGCTGGAGGGCGCTACCGCGAGCGTGAGTCTCGATGTGGCCGGTCTGGCCGCCGGCACCTATCCCGTCACGATCCGCTTCGACAACGACGACGCCCAGAATGCCAGCTGCACCGTCAGCGTGCAGGTCAGCGGCATCACGCCCATTCACGCCATCCAGGGCAGCGGCACAGTCAGCCCGCTGGCAGGCCAGACCGTCACCACCGAAGGCGTGGTCACGCATCTCACCAACAACGGCTTTTACCTGCAGGACCCGGTGGGCGATGGCGACATGGCCACCTCGGACGGCATCTTTGTCTTCACCAGCAGCGCACCTGCCGTTTCCGTGGGGAATCTCCTGCGGCTGACCGCAACCGTTGTCGAATTCAACACGGGCGCGGCCGGCAATCCGCTGACCGCAGCCAACCCGGTGACCGAGCTCACCAACGCCGTCATTACTGTGCTTTCCAGCGGCCATGCCGTGGCACCGACCGTGATTGCGTTCCCCGAAAGCGTCGAGGGCGAACTTGAACGCCATGAAGGCATGCTGGTGCGTATCGACACCCCGCTCACCGCTTCGCAGAACTTCTTCCAGGGCCGCTACGGCCAGGTCACGCTTGCAGCGGGTGCGCGTCTCGTCAAACCGACCAATCTGCATCGCGCCGGATCCGTCGAAGCGGTGGCACTGGCAGATGACAACGCGCGTCGTCGCATCATCCTCGACGACAGCACCAGCCTGCAAAACCCCAACCCCATCCCCTATATCGGGGACGACAACACCCTGCGTGCGGGCGACACGCTGCCGGGACTGACCGGCGTAATCGACTATGGCCTGGCCACCAATGACAATCAGGGTCTGGCCGATTACCGCATCCATCCTTCCGGGCCTGTGGTCTTCAACCGGGCCAATCCGCGCACTGCCGCGCCGGTTGTCGGCGGCAACCTCCGCGTGGCCAGCTTCAACGTGCTGAACTATTTCACGACTCTCGACCAGACTGGCGCATCCTGCTTTCCCGGTGGCACCCGAAGCGACTGTCGGGGCGCGGATTCCGCAGCCGAATTCACCCGCCAGCAGGACAAAATCGTTTCGGCACTCGCGGCCATGAATGTGGATGCGCTGGGCCTGATCGAAATCGAAAACAACGGAGATGCCGCAACGAACGCCCTGGTTGCCGCGCTCAATGCCCGCCTGGGCGCAGGCACCTACGCCAGCGTGGGCCTGCCCGCTGGCGGTACCGGCACCGATGCGATCCGCATGGCCATGATCTACAAGCCGGCGAAACTCACGCCGGTTGGCAGCGCACAAAGCGATACCGATCCGGTCCACAACCGCCCGCCGCTGGCGCAAACCTTCCAGGCTGCCAACGGTGAACGCTTCACGCTGGTCGTCAACCATTTCAAATCCAAAGGCAGCTGCCCTGCAGCCGGTGATCCCAACGCGGACCAGGGCGATGGCCAGGGTTGCTGGAACGTGCTTCGCGTCGAGCAAGCCCGGGCGCTGCGTGATTTTGTGGCGAACGTGGGCACGGCCAGCAGCCAGCGGGTGCTGGTCATGGGCGACCTCAACGCCTACGGCCGCGAAGCGCCGGTGACCGAGTTGCTCGACAGCGGCTACATCGATCTCGTCTCCACCTACAACGGCGAGGCAGGCTATTCGTACATCTTCGATGGCGAATCGGGCTATCTCGACCACGCACTGGCCACCCCGGCGCTGGCCACCCACACGGTTGGTGCCGCGCTCTGGCACGTCAATGCCGACGAGCCTTCGGTGATCGACTACAACACTGAATTCAAGCCGCAGGATCTCTACGCGCCGCACGCTTACCGCTCGTCCGACCACGATCCCGCCATCGTCGGGCTGTCGCTGGTCAGGGAAATATCGGGGGACTCCGGTCGCAACAGCCTCATCGGTACGCCGGGCGACGACCGCCTCACCGGTTACGCCGGAGCCGATACGCTCACCGGCAATGGCGGCGCAGACGTCTTCGTCTACACCCACATGCGGGATGCCACGGACACCCTCACCGATTTCGTCGCGGGCGACGACCGCATCGATCTGTCGATGCTGCTCACCAGCCTGGGCATCGCCCAGGGCAGTGCCTGGGCCAACGGCCAGGTGCGCGTGGTCGCAATTGGCGCGGGCAGCCAGGTACAGGTCGATGCAGACGGCCAGGCAGGGCCCGGGGCACCGCGTCCGCTGGTCACCTTGCAAGGGGTGCTGCCTGCCGCCATCGACCCGGTCCGCGACCTCGGTCTGTAATGAGCCTATCGGGCCATTCATTTGAAGCAGGGCAGGGGGGTGCCTGCAATATTGCCCCCGTAAAGTGGTCACTGTCGGTCATCCACCGGGCAAAGACCCGGGGAGGCTGGCAGCAACAAGCAGTCCATAAATAAAGCAGTGCGCGTGAATAAGTAGTCGGCGTCAGGTCATCGACGCCAGGCGGGCCCCCAAGGCCCGCAGGCTCCCGAGCCGTCATTCGACGGTTTCTCACGTGCACGCCGGCAGGCGAGGCGCGCAATACCCGCTTCCCGTCAACGCCGGTGTGTACATGAAAGCTGTGCCGTTCAGGCGTGGCCGGAGTTCGCAACAAGGGTCGTCAGGTGGGCACAGACTCGCCGCCGGCCTTGATAAAAAGCAGTACACAACAAAGTAGTGCGCGTGAAAGCAGTGGGCGTCATCAGACGCCGGAACGGGTTGCCTCCCACAGCCCGTTCGTTTCTGTGTCGTCCGGTTATCTCCGGCGACGTCTCATGCGCACGCCCGGGTGGCGTGGCAATCTGAATTCCCCCTCCCTGGCGTGCGCTGAGCCTTGTTTTTCCGTGGGCTGCCCAGGCAGTCCACCCCATGCCTGCGTTCCTGGACGACGGCACAACCCAGTCTCAACAACCATGACTAGGAGTGATGAATGAAGCGCGTGAACCTCTTGGCTGCCAGCATGCTTGTGCTCGGCCAAACCTTAGCTGGCGGTGCTGTTGCAGCCCCCGTCACGCTCTCCGGCACCACTGTCGATTTCACCTTCGACGATGTGCTGCTCGGCCTCTTCGGCATGCCCACCCTCTCCGTGGGCAACACCCTGGTGTTCACACCTGTCGGGTTCGACGCCCAGGCCTTCAACGGCCCGAAAATCGACCTCACCAACCAGACGATGAACATCCGCGTCACTGCCAAACAAGGCTATGAAATCGGCCATGTCGGCCTGCTCGAGCGCGGCGACTATCTCCTCGAAGGCCCGGCCAGCTCCGTCGATGTGACCGGCCAGTTGCGTGTTTTCGACCTGAGCAATCCGGCCCTCAGTTTCACGGACAGCATCACCGCCATGGCACCACTCACCACCGTGGGCCTGCCCACCCACAACTGGAGCGCCACGGCTGGCATCGCCATCAACCCTGCGATGCAGGATCTGACCCATGCCAACGTGGCCGTTCAGAACCTGTTGATCGCCCGTGCCTTCAGTGTTGATTCGCTGGCTTTCGTCGAAAAGAAAGAGCTCTTTCTCAACGTGAACACCCTGGCCGTCACCCCCGTGCCGGAAGCCGAAACCAGTGCGCTGATGCTGGCTGGCCTGGGGCTCGTTGGCTTCATGGTGATGCGCCGCCGCAACGTGCGCTGAGCGTGTCCCACCCGATTTTCGTTCTGCTCGGGCACATGCGCCTGACCAGAGCGGAATCCATCAGGTTTTCACAAAAACAAACGACCATGGCGTCCTGCCATGGTCGTCCAGCGTGAGCCGCCGGCGGCAAGGCCGGGACCCGTTTCTCAGTTGCGTTCACGCGCACCCTTGGCCCGCCTTATGGCGGGTCTTTTTTGCAGACTCTGCCTTGCAAGTTTCGTTCCGCAATCTGCATGCTCACCCGCAAGCCTGTATTCATGCGCCCGCCCGGCAGTTCCCTGGCTACCCCTGTCATCTTCACGTAAAAAAATCCGACGAATCCCACAGGCCGGTTGGGTGCCCCTTGCGGTGTCGGCCAATCGACCTGCATCCCGGCCATCCGTTCGGGCGCATTGATCCGAACGTGCCATATGTCCGCCCATTCCGGCCCCAACGGGTGCAACACAGGCGCGCCAGACTGCCCCTGTGCCGATCAAGCCATACCCGTCGCAAGGCGGGGACGGAAACACCAGGATCCGCGTCAGCCTTGGGAGAGGCGTGATGAACGCGGATGGCCGGTTGCCCTGCACTACACGCGCTTAGTCCTCAACCTGCTTTGTTTGTTAGGAGAGATTCATGAAATTTGCTCAAACCCTGCTGGCCGCCGTGTTGGCTACCGCCGCAGCGCAGGCGTCTGCGCTCGACATCAATATCGGCAACCTCAGCGGCACCGCGTACGCCATTGGCAACACCTTTTCTGCAGGTGCCAGCATTCTCGACACCTACACCTTTGACATCATGCCCGAGGCTGCCGTGGCAGGCACGGCCGTGTCGATCGAGCTCGACATCCCCCTGTTTGCCGGACAGGAGTTTGCGATCAGCAATTTCATGATCGCTTTCTATGACGCCGCCAACACCCTGCTCGCCAGTGATGTGCAGTCCAACGTCGCCGACACCACGCTCGACATCAACAACCTGATGCTCAGCTCGGGCATGGGCTACAAGTTTGTTGTGTCGGGCAATGTCACCGGCACGCTGGGCGGCAGCTATGGCGGTGCACTGGCCGCAGCCCCGGTACCCGAAGCTGAAACCTACGCCATGATGCTCGCCGGCCTCGGTCTGGTCGGATTCATGGTGTCGCGTCGCCGTTCTGCCGCTGCGGTTTAAGCGGCTTTGACCGGTGAACCGGCCACCCGCCGGTTCACCCACGAATTCTGTTTTTTTGTTGCGGAGCCATACCCATGAAACTTGCGTTGAAATCCCTCACCCTGGCCGTATCCCTGTCGTGCATTTCCGGAGCCGTATGGGCAGAAGGCCTGACCCTGCTGCATATCGGCGACCAGGAATCCTGGCTGATTTCCGCACAGGGCAACCTCCGCGACGACACCAACCAGAGCATCTCCTTCTACGGTGGGGTGGATCGTCTGGCCACGGTGATCGCCAACGCCAAGGCTGCCGCCGCGCTGGCCGGCAAATCGGTGATCACGCTCAACGCCGGTGACAGCCTGCTGCCCGGCCCGCGCCTGACTGCATCGTTCAACAACCTGGGCACGGCGGCTATCGACGGCGGCCAGGATTTCTACGACGCCATCGCCAACCGGCTCATCGGCGTGGACGCCACGGTGTTCGGCAATCACGAATTCGACCTCGACAACACCGGCCCGGTTGCCGCGCGCTTTGCCGAGGTGTCGGGCACCACCTATCTGTCAGTCAACCTTGATTTTGATGCCACGCCCGAACTCGCCGCGCTGAAAGCCAACGGCAAGGTCGCACCGTCCAAGATCATCACCACCACAGGCGGTAAAAAGGTGGGGGTCGTGGGTGCCACCACGCCGTTGCTGCCGACCATTTCCTCGCCCGCGCCCGGCCTCATGAAGAACTGGAGCGCCGGCAACAGCGAAGCGCAGAACCTCGATGCCATCGTGCCGCTGATCCAGGCTGAAGTGGATCGTCTGCGCAATTCAGAGGGCGTCACTGTCGTGATCCTGATGAGTCACCTGCAGAATGCGCAGAATGAGATCACCCGGGTCGTGCCCCAATTGCGTGGCGTGGATCTGGTCGTGTCCGGTGGCGGCCATGAATTGATGCGCGATACCGATGATCTGCTGATCTCGGGCGGCGTTGCCCCCACCTTCACCACCCATCCGGTCTACACCACCGACACCGACGGCAAGCAGGTTCCCCTCGTCACCGGCCACTTCGGCAACCGCTACGTGGGCGAAGTCAACCTCACCATTGACGACACCACCGGTGCCGTCACCAGCCTCGACAGCACCCGCATGATCCGTGTTTCCGGCGCGGCAGCCGACGCCGACAAGGTGACGGGTGACGCCACCGTGTTCGCCCAGGCCGTGCAGCCGGTGATGAACTACATCGCTGCGCTGAATGCCCAGATCATCGGCACCACCGCCGTCAAGCTCAACGGCCCGACCCACGCCGCCGGCACCCCCGGCAACTACACCGAAGGCGTGCGCAATGCCGAAACCGGCCTGGGCAACCTGATTGCCGACGCCATGCGCTTTGCCGGCAATGCCGACGTGGCCATCCAGAACGGCGGTGGCATCCGCACCAGCATCGCTGTGCCCGGCAACGTCTCGGTGGGCGACACCTTCAACATCCTGCCGTTCACCAACCTGGTCAAGCGCGCGCCGGTGATGAATGCCACCCAGTTGAAGGACCTGCTGGAGCATTCGGTGGCAGCCTCCACCCCCAGCGGCAGCCCGCAGGGCCGCTTCGCGCAGATCGCCGGCATGAAAGTGGTGTACGACACCACGCGTGCCGCCCGCACCGCGCTGGGCAACGGGGATCGCATCCGCAGCGTCATCCTCGACGACGGCACCGTGCTGGTTGCGGACGGTGCGGTCAACCCCGCAGCGCGCGAATTCAGCTTCGCCACCATCGACTTCACCGCCAACGGTGGCGACGGCTATCCCTTTGCCGCCAACAACGTGGCGTTCGAGAACAACCCGTTCTCCATCACCTACCAGGAAGCACTGGCCAATTACATCAGCAGCCCCAAGGCTGACGGCGGCCTGCAACGCCTGAATGCCGCCGACGGCGACGAAGTCACCGCCAACCTGTATGGCGAGGAAAACGCCTTCGACCTGCATGGCCGCCTGGTCGACGCCGCAGTTGGCGTCGCCGTGCCGGGCAGCGCCTTCACCGGCAATGCCAGCCGCAATGTCCTCACGGGCAGTGCCGGCGACGACCTCATCTACGGCGCAGGCGGGGCAGACACGCTGACGGGCGGGGCAGGGGGCGACACCTTCGTTTACGCCTCGATGCGCGATGCCGGCGACATCATCACCGACTTCACCCCGTATGCCGACCGCATCGACCTGTCGGTACTGCTCGCCAGCCTGGGCTGCAACCTCGGCTGTGATGCCGTGGCAGATGGCTACGTGCGCGTGGTCGACGTCACCGGCGGCATCAGCCTGCAGATCGACAGTGACGGGGCTAACGGCCCGTCGGTCTTCCGTGCACTTGCCACGCTCAAGGGCCTCACCGCCAGCCAGTTCGCCCCGGCCCGCGATCTCAACCTGCACGCCCCCACAGCCCAGTAAATCCGGAGACAGGGCGATGTTCGCGCGTCGCCCCGCAATCATTCAAACCCCAACAAAGGACACACCATGAAAACCCTGGCTCTTTCCGCACTCATCGGCCTGACTCTTGCCTCACAGGCCCACGCCGCCCCGCAAACCCTCGACCTCACCACTGGTATTGCCGGAGGCGACGCGCTCGCACCCAGCGAAACCAGCCTGTTCATGACCACCGCCCTGGATGACACCGACGACGATGGCATGAATTTCAATTTCAGCGGCATGGCCCCCCTGTTTGCAGGTGGCGACCTGGAAGCCGTTGCCGGTCACCCCGCAGACGAATACGACATCAGCCGTTTCGATGGTTCGGCCAGCATGGCAACCGAAGGCTCGGTCTACGTCCTCAAAAACGTGAGCGTCGCTGCCGGCGACACGCTGAGCTTCGACTGGACCTTCTACACCAACGAGCCTGAAACCGGCGCGCTTGCCGACGCCGCCTACTTCAGCGTGCTGAACAGCACCACCGCATTGCTCGCCAACGCGGCTGAAGGCCTCACCGGCGACGCCGGTCTTTCCGGCTTCCGTGCCGCAACCGGTGGTGTCTACACCTACACCTTCCTCAGCAGCAACGTTGTCGATCTGGTCTTCGCCGTGGTCGATACCGACGACTACACCGTCAGCTCCGCGCTTGCCGTCAACAACCTCACCATCACCCCCGTGCCGGAGCCCCGTGACTGGATGCTCATGCTGGCGGGCCTGGGCCTCGTTGGCATGATGGTGCAGCGCAGCAAGCGTCGCCTGATGTAACGCCGCCCCCTCGAATGTTTCTCATCTGACCAGGACACCGCCATGAAACTCGCACTCTCCGCATTCGCCCTCGTGATGGCAGCAGGCGCTGCCCATGCCGATACCGTGACACAGTGGAACTTCAACTCCATGCCTGCCGATACCAGTACCAGCACCGGCAGCCTTGCACCGTCCATCGGCGCGGGCACCCTCATGGGCCTGAATGGCGTGTCGCTCGCCTTCGGTTCGGGTGCTGCAAACGGCGGCTCGTCCGATCCGGTCACCACTGACGACACCGGCCTGCAAACCACCGGCTATGCCGCTCAAGGCACCGGCAACAAGCTCAGCGGCGTTCAGTTCAACGTCAGCACCCTGGGCTACGACAGTGTTGTCGTCAGCTATGACCTGCGCCACAGCAATACCAGCTCGCGTTATGAATTGTTCCAGTACAGCCTGGATGGCATGACTTTTGTCGATTTCGCCACTTTCGACGGCAATGCCGGTGATACCTGGTTCAATGGCCGAACGGTTGACCTCAGCAGCATTGCCGGAGCCGGCAACAACAGTGATTTCGCCTTCCGGGTCGTCGCCACCTACGCCCCGGGAATGACGAGCTATGCGGCCTCCAGCTCAAGCTATGCGGGCACCGGCACCTGGCGCTTCGACATGGTCACCGTCAGTGCTGCGCCTGTTCCCGAAGCCGAAACCTACGCCATGATGCTCGCCGGCCTGGGCCTCGTCGGTTTCATGGCGGCACGTCGCCGCAAGGCCTGATTCACGGTTTTCCCCGCAACACACCAGGCAGTAAAAACGGGCGTCTCTCCCGTTCTCCGACCTGCGGCTCCTTCGGGAGCCGCTTTTTTTCGAGGCGCGTGTCGGGAAGGTATTCCCGACCTACATCAGCGGATTTTTGCGGGGGCGGGGGGCGAGAACATTTCCCCGGCCGACATGAGCGCCGTAGGTCGGGAATACTTTCCCGACATCACCGCCAGCCTCCGTGGCACGTTCGGCTCAGGCCGTGTGCGATTCCCTTGTTCCCGGCGTAGACTGCCCACCACCCCAACGGTCTGCTGCCATCCGGCCACCCCACAGGAGTTACATCATGGTCCCTCGCATCCTGCTGCCCTTCCTGCTGAGTCTTGCTGCCCCGGCCCACGCGCTCGTCGGCGGCACGGTCGATGCCAATCTGGCGTCGTCGCCCTTTTCTGGAGCCGGTGCGGTCATCGTCAACGGCGGCACGTTTTCCGGCGTATTGCTTGATCCCTGGCATGTGCTGACCGCCGCACACGTGGTGGCCGGCCAGTCGGCGGGAGCCATCCAGTTCAGGCTCAATGCCGGCCCGGCGGAAACCCTTTCTGCAACCGCTGTAACGGTGCATCCCGGGTATGCCGGCACCACACCCGGCACCGATGGCGTCTGGCACGACGACCTTGCGATTGTCCGGCTGGCTGCGCCTGCCACCTCGGCCAGCGGTTATGCGCTCTACACCGGCCCCGCAGGGGGGCAGACCATCGCGCTCGCCGGATACGGCGGAACGGGCGACGGCACCGCCGGCGTGACACAGGGAGCCAACGCCAGCCTCAAGCGCAGCGGCCAGAATCGTGTCGACCTGGTATTGCCGGACGACGACGGCAGCAGCGCAGCCGAAGTGTTCATTTTCGATTTCGATGGGCCCACGGCCGCCAGCAATGTGTTCGGCCAGGCCACATCCGGCAATCTCACGCTGGGGAGCAGCGTGGAAGCCCAGTTTGCGGGTGGCGATTCCGGTAGCCCGGTGTTCGTGCTGGACGACGGGCAATGGAAAATCTTCGGGGTAGCCAATTTCAACGGCAGCACCACCGGCCTGCCCGGCAGCAATGTGCTGTTCGGTTCCATCGGTGGCGGCAGCCTGGTTGCGCCGTACGCCGACTGGATTGCGCAGACCGTGACGACGCCGGTCCCCGAAGCCGACACCTGGGCCATGCTGCTGGCCGGCCTCGGGCTCGTGAGCTGGGCCGCCTTGCGTCGCCGTCTCGATTGAGCGGAGACGTCGGCAAAGTATTGCCGACCTACGGGACACGAAGTAGGTCGGGAATACCTTCCCGACATAACGGCCGGTGGTGTACGGCAACGTCGGCAAAGTATTCCCCGTAAAGAGGAGGCCGTGGTTGTAGGTCGCTTGCGCGGCAACAACACACGCTCTGCCGACCTACGGGGCACGAAGTGGGTCGGGAATACTTTCCCGACACAACGGCCGGTGGTGTACGGCGACGTCGGCAAAGTGTTGCCGACCTACAGGGCACGAAGTAGGTCGGGAATACCTTCCCGACACAACGGCCCGCCAGGGACCACACGCATGACGCAAACGGTTCACGCGCATCCCTAAAAACTGTCATACGCAATCTCTAGGATGGCGGCGAGCTTCCCGGTGCGGGACGCATTCCCAAGCCATCCAGGAGAAGCGCATGAGCAGCAGCCGTCACCCCGACAGCAAACTCAACCCCAGCCAGGTCGTCAGCAACGATTCCGGCAACCGCGACATCTACGAACTCATCGCCGAACGTCCCATGACGCGCCGCGACTTTTTCCGCCTGTCGGCCGGCGCAGCCGCCGGTGTGGCCGTAACCGCCACGCTCGGCGGAACCCTCATCGGCAGCGGCGAAGCCATGGCCGCCGTGGCCGTGCCGGCTTCGCCCACCATCGGTTTTACCCCCATCGCCGCCAACGTCGCGCCCATGGTCGACGCCGTCACCGTACCCCAGGGCTATAGCGCCCGCACCCTCGTCGCCTGGGGCGACCTGCTCGGCACCGGCGCAGCCTGGGATGTGACCCAGCCGATGGACGAAGCCACCCAGCTCAAGAGCTACGGTGCCCATACCGACGGCATGCATTACTTCCCGTTCCCCGGTGCGCTGGGCAACACGCGTGGCCTGCTGGTCACCAATAGCGAATACGTCGACCCCGCGCTCCTCAACGGCATCACTCCGGCGAGCGCCTACGC
>JBEQCD010000076.1:0-12019 GCA_041639515.1 Hydrogenophilales bacterium
ACGCCACACATGCAAAGCGCTACGGAATTTCTCAAGCCGCGCATCGTGGAGGTCGATCGCGCCTCCCCGCTGCACGCCAAGGTCATCATGGAGCCCTTCGAGCGTGGCTATGGCCACACTCTGGGCAATGCGCTGCGTCGTATCCTGCTCTCGTCCATGGTGGGCTACGCCCCGACCGAAGTCGCCATCAGCGGCGTCGTGCATGAATACTCGACCATTGAAGGCGTGCAGGAAGATGTCGTCGACATTCTGCTGAACCTCAAGGGTATTGCGTTCAAGATGCACGGCAAATCGGAAGCCATGCTCAAGGTCGCCAAGTCGGGCGAAGGCGTGGTGACGGCCGGCGACATCGAAATCGGCCACGATATCGAAGTCCTCAATCCCGATCACGTCATTGCCCACCTGACCAAGGGTGGCAAGCTCGACATGGAAATCAAGATCGAGGCAGGCCGTGGCTACCAGCCGGCAACTGCGCGCAAGGTTTCGGATGAAACCCGTGCCGTCGGCTCGATCCTGGTTGACGCATCGTTCAGCCCGGTTCGTCGCGTGGCCTATTCGGTTGAAAGCGCTCGCGTTGAACAGCGCACCGACCTCGACCGGCTCGTGATCGACATCGAAACCAATGGCGTGGTCGAACCCGAAGAAGCCGTGCGCACTGCTGCCCGCATTCTGGTGAACCAGCTTTCCGTGTTTGCCGATCTGGAAGGCACGCCCACCGAATCGGAATCGCCGCGCTCGCCGCAGGTTGATCCGCTTCTGTTGCGTCCGGTCGACGATCTGGAACTGACCGTGCGTTCGGCAAACTGCCTGAAGGCCGAAAACATCTACTTCATCGGCGATCTGATACAGCGTTCCGAAACTGAGCTGCTGCGTACCCCCAACCTGGGCCGCAAGTCGCTGAACGAAATCAAGGACGTGCTGGCATCGAAAGGCCTGTCGCTGGGCATGAAGCTGGAAAACTGGCCGCCAGCCGGTCTTGATCGTCCCTGAATCACATTACAACTGACCAATAAAGTGCGGGTCGCCGTGGCAGGCGATCTAGCCCAAGAACAAACCGTTTAGAAAAGGAATAGCCATGCGTCATCGTCAGTCCAATCGCAAGCTCAATCGCACCACCAGTCACCGTCTTGCCATGTTCCGCAACATGAGCAACTCGCTGCTGCGTCATGAAGTCATCAAAACCACCCTGCCCAAGGCCAAGGAACTGCGCCGCTTCGTCGAGCCGCTGATCACCCTTGGCAAGGAACCGTCGCTCGCCAACCATCGTCTGGCTTTTGACCGCCTGCGCGATCGCGAAATGGTCGTCAAGCTCTTCGGCGAACTGGGTCCGCGCTACAAGACCCGTCCGGGTGGTTATCTGCGCATCCTCAAGTACGGCTTCCGCGTCGGCGACAATGCGCCGATGGCATTGGTCGAACTGGTGGATCGTCCTGAAACCGCCGAGGCCGTGGACGCCGAATAAGCGCCACGCTGCCAGCAGAACGAAAGCCGGGCTTGCCCGGCTTTTTGCATGGTGGAATGCTTGCTGTAGACGAGGTCGCTCGGGCATAGTCGGGTCATCGCAGTCCCGGATCCATCCTGTGATCGTACTCTTCACAGATTTTGGCAGTCGTGATCCCTATGTCGGCCAGATCAAGGCACGGTTGGCCGAGCATGCACCTGCTCGACCGGTCGTCGACCTGCTGCATGAGGTGCCGAATTTCGATCCCCGGGCGGGTGCCCATTTGCTGGCTGCGTTCGCCGGTGGCTTTCCGCCCGGCACGGTGTTCCTTGCGGTGGTGGATCCCGGCGTGGGCACGTCGCGCGATGCCACCGTTGTGATGGCGGGTGGTCGCTGGTTCGTCGGCCCTGACAATGGATTGCTGTCCGTAGTCGCTGCGCGTTCAGGCGATACGCATGTCTGGCGTGTCGACTGGCAGCCGCCCGGCCTGTCGACTACCTTCCATGGTCGCGACCTCTTTGCGGTCATTGCGGCTGAAATCGCGCGCGGGACTTTCCCTGGCGACAAACTCAGCCCACAAGACCACTTGGCCGTTGCGTTTGGGGCGGATGATCTGCATCAGGTTATCTATATCGACCATTACGGCAACGCGTGGACGGGGATACGGAATGTGCCGACGCATGCCCATGTCCGTGCGGCTGGCAGATGCTTCAGCCATAGCGAAAGCTTTGGATTTGTAGGCCGTGGCGAAGGTTTCTGGTTCAACAACAGCGTGGGTCTGCTGGAACTGGCGGTCAACCGCGGCAGTGCAGCCGAGAACTTTGGCCTCAAAGTGGGCGACCCTGTGCAGGTAGAGCCCTAGACCAGCAGCAAGGCGCGGTAGTCATTGACGTTGGTGCGCGTGGGGCCGGTGACGACGAGGTCACCAAGGGCAGTAAAGAAGCCGTGACTGTCGTGCGTGGCCAGGCAGGCTGCCGCCTCGATGCCCTGCGATCGGGCGCGCGCCAGCGTATCCGGCGTCAGCAGCGCACCTGCGTTGTCCTCGCTGCCGTCGATCCCGTCGGTGTCGCAGGCTAGCGCCCATTCGCCCTGTTGTTCCCCCAATGCACAGCCGAGCGCCAGCAGGAATTCGGCATTGCGTCCGCCGCGTCCATGTTGTGGCCGCAATGTGACCGTGGTTTCGCCACCGGAGAGCAATGCCAGCGGCCGCCTGGAGACCATGCGGGCGAGGGCTGCGTGTTGCCGGGCAACGGCCTGTGCATCGCCGGACACGCTATCGGACAGCACGATGGCCGGAATGCCCTGCGCCTCGAAGACCTGCGCTGCGGCATCGAGGCTGGCGCGTGCGCTGGCGATGATCCGGTTGTCGGTATGCCTGAAACAGGCCTCGCCGGGTCGGGCGGTGTCGTGACTTGCGCGATGACGTGCGAGATGGGCGAGGATGTTCGTGGGCGGCACGATGTCGAAGCGTGACAGGAGGGCAAGGGCATCCGCGCAGGTCGTGGGATCCGGCGCACAGGGGCCGGAGGCGATATGGGTCGGGTCGTCGCCAACCACGTCCGAGACGATCAGCGCCAGCACGCGTGCGCCGTTCGCCGCGCGTGCGAGTTGTCCGCCGGAGAGTCGGGTGAGGTGCTTGCGTACGGTGTTGATGTCCTGGATGGTTGCGCCGGCCCCGAGCAGCGCCTTGGTGACCTGGCGCAGCTCCTTCAGACTGACGCCTTCGACCGGCGCGGCAAGGAGGCTGGAGCCGCCGCCCGAGATCAGGGCCAGCAGCAGGTCGTTTTCGCCGAGCTGGCCGGCCATCTCCAGCATGCGCCGTGCGGCGGCTTCGCCGCGCCCGTCGGGCAGCGGATGGCTGGCTTCGACGACCTCGATGCGCCGCGTTGGCAGGCCATGCTGGTAACGCGTGACGACCAGACCCGACAGCGGCGCTGACGCAGGCCAGTGTGTCTCGACGGCAACCGCCATGCTCGCTGCCGCCTTGCCGCCGCCGACCACTAGGATGCGCCCGCGCGGCGGTGACGGAAGATGGGGCGGGACGCGATGGGCCGGGTCGGCAGCCGCGACCGCCGCGTGGAATGACGCGATCAGCAGCGCGCGCGGGTTCATGCGCGGCGCAGGAGCCGGCGGCTGATGCCGGTACGCAGGCCCGGCCCGATCTGCATCGCCAGCCGGAACAGCGTGGGCATGGTGAACAGGGTGAGCGTGGTGGCGACCATCAGGCCCCACACCAGACTGGCCGCCATGGGCCCCCAGATCAGCGAGTGGCCGCCCAGGCCCACGGCCAGCGAGAACAGCCCGCCGATGGTTGTGGTGGTGGTGATGAGAATCGGCACGACGCGTCGGCGCGCCGCATACAGCGTGGCGTGCAGCAGACTCATGCCGTCGGCGAGGCGGGCGTTGGCCGCGTCGATCAGGACAATGGCTGAATTGACTGCGATGCCTGCCAGCGCGATGACGCCGTAGAGCGTGTAAAGTGACAGCGGGTTGCCGGTGACGAACAGGCCGAACACCACGCCGGTAAAGGCCATCGGTACGGTCAGCAGTATCAGGAATGGCTGCCAGTAGGAACGGAACTGCGCGGCGAGGATGAGGTAGATGAGGCCGATGCCCAGCAGGAACAGCATCTTCATCGCATCCAGGCTTTCGTTGATATCGTCCAGCTCGCCCGAGAAATCGATGCGCGTGTTGGGGTAGGTCGCTGCGATACCCTGCCAGGCGTCGGCGATCCGGGCGTTGGCTGCCACCGTGTCGAGACGGGCCTTGTCGAGGTCCGACTCGATCGTGATCGCGCGCTTGAGGTTGTAATGCTTGATGCCGGCGGATCCCACCCGCGTATCGGCCTCGACCAGCGCCCCCAGCGTGGTCGTGTTGCCGCCGGGCAGGGCAACCGGATCGGCGAGCAGTTGCCGCACGTCGGTCAGATCGCCGGACTGGCCGCTTGCGCCGCGCACGCGCAACTCGATCTTGTCGCCACCGGCGCGGGTCTCGGCCACGATCTCGCCTTCGGTATGCAGGCGCACCAACCGTGCAACCGACGCGGGATCGAGGCCGGCTGCCTTCACCGCTTCGGCATCCAGACGCAGCACCAGCTGCATGCGCCCGGGCTGGTCGTCGTCGGTCACGTCCCGCGTGCCGTCGATTTTTCCAACCGCAGCCTTCAGCGCCTGCGCGGCGGCGCGCAGTTCGCCGATGTCGTCGCCCAGCAGGCGCAGCTTGATCGGTTTTTGTGACGGCGGGCCGCCGGACAGCTGGGTAAAGGAAATCTTGCCGGCGCTGGGCAGGGCTTCGATGTCGCGACGCATGGCGTCGACGATCTCACCCACTTCGCGCATGTCGCCAGTGCGTGGATTCAGCGACACGCTGACCTGGCCATACGCTTCGCCGTACAGCGGTTCGGTGTCGGTCCATTTCACACCGGCGTAGCTCGTCACGCCGCGCGCCTCGTCTTTCCCGAGATGGCGACGCACAGCCGCTTCCACGCCCTGGGTCTCGGCAAGCGTGGCCTCGATGGCGCTGCCGCTCGGCATGTCGACGCTGACGTAGAACAGCCGGATCGGATCGAAGGCGAAGAACTGCGTACGCACCGCGCCGCTGACGACCAGCCCCAGCGCCGCAATGAAGAGCACCAGCACGCCGAGGCCGCCGATCCAGGGGCGGCGCATGAGTTTCACCAGGATGCGGGTGTATTTCACGCGCAGGGTATGGGTGGCGCGTTCGCGCGTCGCGTGCAGGCGCGAGGGGCGGGTGAAGTCGACCTTCAGCGCCGTCACGTGTGCCGGCATCATCCAGTAGGCCTCGATCAGGCTCATCAGCAGCGCCAGCGTCACCACCAGCGGCACCAGCAACATGAACTTGCCGACGATGCCGGGCATGAGCATCAGCGGCAGGAAGGCGGCAATCGTCGTCGCCACCGCTGCCAACACCGGCCAGCCGACCTCGCGCACGGCGTCGAGCGTGGCGGCCAGCGCATCGGCCCCGCGCGCGATGCGGTAATAGATGGCTTCGGTGATAACGACCGCATCGTCGACCAGCATGCCCAGCGCAATCACGATGCCGAGCAGAACCGGAATCGACAGCGTGAAATCGAAGGCGTACAGGATGGCGAAGGTGCCCGCCAGCGCGAAGGGAATCCCCAGGCTGATAAGAATCGCCAGTCGCGTGCCAAGAAACAGCCAGCACAGACCCAGCACGATCAGCAGACCCAGCAGGGCGTTGGACTCCATCACGCCGATGGCGGTTTTCGTCGGCACGGTCTGGTCGTCGAACAGCATCAGGCGGAAGCCGTCCTGTTCCAGCGCAGGCGCACGCGACTCGACCAGCTGGTTGATATCGGCGACCAGATTCAGCGTGTTCACCCGGCTTTTCTTGGTGATGGCGAGGATCACCGCCGGCTGGCCATTGGATGCCGCGAGGCTGGCAGGCCGTGCACGCGCTGTTTCCACCGTCGCCAGCGCAGACAGCGGCACGGGCGAATTGAGGCTGGGCGACAGCACGGTGAGGCGGCCCAGATAGTCGGCATCCGCCTCCTGCCCGATCACCCGCACCAGCCAGTCGGTGTCGCCCACACGCGCACGGCCGGCAAAGGTATCTCGGAACCAGGCGCTGGCCGCATCGGCTAGCTGCGCGGCGGTGAGGCCGCGCGCGGCCACCTCGTGCGGCGAGAATTCGATCCGCAACTCGGGGTCGCCCTGGCCGGTGGACAGCACCTTGTCGACGCCGGGGAGGCGTTCGATGTCGTCCTTGATGCGGCGGGCTGCCACGCGCAGGCGCTCGTCTGCGGCCGGGCCGGTGAGCAGCACCATTGCCGTGGGAAAACCGTTCGACGTGGTGAGCTCCTGCACGTCGGGTTCGCGGGCGTCGTCCGGCAGATCGCTGTTGTACTTGTTCTGCACCAGCCGGCGCAGATCGGTCACATGCTTGTCGAACTGGCGTTCCGACACCTCGCGGAAACGCACCAGGATCACCGAGGAATTGTCGCGGCTGGTGCTCGACACAAAGCGGATATCGGGCAGGGTGCGGATCGCCTCCTCCAGCGGTTCGGTCACCTTCTTCTCGACATCCTCGGCGGACGCACCGGGCAGCACCGTGTTCACCACCAGCCAGTTGAAGTTGATCTCGGGGTCCTGCTCGCGTGGCAGGCTGAGATACCCCAGCACGCCGAGCAGCAGCACGACCACGAAGCTGACGTTCGCCAGCGGGTGGTTGGTGATGAAGCGGGCGTAGAGATGCATCGCGACCTCAGCGCACCGTGAGTTTCATGCCGTCCTGCAGCGCCAGGCGGCCGTCGGCGACGAGGCGGGCATTACGCGGCAGGGCAGTGGCCAGGGCCGGCCGGCCTTCCTGCGCGCCGGGCAGGGCCACAAAGCGGGCCACGCCATCCACGGCAATGAAGGTGCCCAGCGCATTGCCACGGCGGATCAGATAGTCGGCCGGCAGCCAGGCACGTGGATCACGCCAGCGCAGCACGCCGTGGCTGCCGGGCGCAGGCGGAGACCCGACGAAGGTGAAGCGGGCTTCGCGGGTGCGCGCCGATGGATTCAGCGCCGGTGAAACCCGCAGCAGCTTCACGGCGGACTCCCGGCCCTGGCTCACGAAACGCGCATCAGACAGGGCCTCGGCGTCGGCCGCCTGCAATTGCACGGCGAGTTGCAGGCGCGAGGTGTCCCACACTTGCACCAGTGGGGTGCCGGGGCTGGCCCATTCGCCCACCTGCGCCAGCCGTGCCTCGACAATGGCCGGGAAGGGCGACCTGACCGTGCATTTGCCGACATCGCGGCGTGCGCTGTTGGCCGCCGCCTGATTCACTTTCACGTCGGCCGCCACCACGTCGACCTCGGTCTTGCGCGCATCCAGCGCGTCGCTGGAAATGAAGTTCCTGGCGGCCAGTTCGCTGTTGCGCAGCAATTGCTGGCGAGCCAGATTCAGGCGTGCCTGGGCCGAGGCCAGGGCAGCCTCCGCACGCTCGGCGGCGAGGCGCGCATCGCCGCAATCGAGCTCGGCCACCACGGCGTGGCGCGCAATGCGCTGGCCGGGTTCAACGGGGATGCGGTCGATGCGCGCGGCAATCTCGGCCGAAAGTTTGGCGAGGTTGAGCGATACCACCTGCGCCGGGGCCTCCCGCACAGGATGAAGCACCACCGAGTCCAGGCTGCGAACCGTCACGCTTGCTGGCGGGGCGGCGAGGACGGGGGTACAGAGCAGGCACAGCAGACCGAGAGTCAGACGCATGGCAGGACAGGATCAGGACGGTGAGCGCATTGTAGGCGACTTGGCTCGAGGTCTCGCTGTCGGCCGCGCCGCGCAGCGGGCAAAAAAATGGCCGGGACAACCCGGCCATCTCGATGCAGCGAGGCGACTTACTTCGCGGCGTCCTTGGCCTTGTCGGCCATTTCCTGAACCTTGTCTGCGCCGGTGGCAGCAGCGTCGGCAGCGCCCTGGGCCGCATCGGCGGCAGCGTCGGTCACGGCTTCGCCTGCGGCTGCGGCGGCATCACCGGCTGCTTCTGCGCCTGCTGCGGCTGCATCGCCTGCGGCGTCGACAGCGGTGCCGGCAGCTTCCTGCGCCTGTTCCATGGCGGGGGCAGCAGCTTCTTCTGCTTTCTGGCAGGCGGTCAGGGTCAGTGCGGCAAACAAGGCGACGAGCAGTTTCGATTGCATGTGGATTCTCCCGGATGATGAATGTAAAGGTTGCGGGCGTGCTGCCTGCAAGCCGGATTTATACGCCAATTCACGCATCGGGCAAGACCGGCAAGGGGATTTTTACAAATGCCCGGTCAGAACTGCTCGTCTGCGCGCAGGAAGCGCCATTGCCCCTGGGGTAGCTCGCCCAGGCGGACGCGCCCGATGCGCACCCGCTTTAGTCCGGTGACCTTCAATCCAACCAGTTCGCACATGCGTCGGATCTGGCGCTTGCGGCCTTCGCGCAGCACGAAGCGCAACTGGTCGGTGTTCTGCCAGACGACGCGGGCCGGGCGCAGTTTTTTGCCGTCGAGCGACAGGCCGTGGTTCAGCAGGGCCAGGCCGCGTTCGTCGAGCCGGCCTTCGACGCGCACCAGATATTCCTTGTCCACGCTGGAGTCGTCGCCGATCAGCTGTTTGGCGATGCGGCCGTCCTGCGTCAGCACCAGAAGGCCGGTGGAATCGATGTCCAGCCGGCCCGCCGGTGCCAGGCCTTTCAGCTGCATGCGGTCGAAGCGGCGGGCGTCGCGGTCGTCCGGCCAGTGGGTTTCGCTGCGGATCAGGACGACCGCAGGCTCGTAGCCGGGCTCGGGCTGGCCGGACACATAACCGACTGGCTTGTGCAGGAGGATCGTCACGCGCTCGGCCTGGCGCGCGTTGGCCTGCGCATCCAGCCGGATCGCGCAGTCTGGGTCAACCTTGGTGCCGAGTTCGGATACGCGCCTGCCGTCGACGAATACCAGACCTTGCTGGATGTAGGTATCGGCCTCGCGGCGCGAGCACAGTCCGCGTTCGGACATGAGCTTGGAGAGGCGGATGGGTTCGCCCATGTCAGCGGCGGGCGAGCACGGGCTGCAGGTACTTGCCGGTGTGGCTGGCCGTATTCGCGGCCACGTCTTCCGGGGTGCCGGTGGCCAGGATTTCGCCGCCGCCGGCCCCGCCTTCGGGGCCGAGGTCGATCAGCCAGTCGGCGGTCTTGATGACGTCGAGGTTGTGCTCGATGACGACGACGCTGTTGCCGGCGTCGGCCAGGCGCTGCAGCACCTTCAGCAGCAGGTCGATGTCGGCAAAGTGCAGGCCGGTGGTCGGCTCGTCGAGGATGTAGAGCGTGCGGCCGGTGTCGCGCTTGGAGAGTTCGAGCGCGAGTTTGACGCGCTGCGCCTCGCCGCCGGACAGTGTGGTCGCCGACTGGCCGAGGCGGATGTAGCCGAGCCCCACATCGATCAGCGTTTGCAGCTTTTTCTTCACCACCGGCACCGCGTCGAAAAATTCGGCGGCCGCCTCGATGGTCATTTCGAGCACATCGCGGATGGTCTTGCCCTTGTACTGCACTTCGAGCGTTTCGCGGTTGTAGCGCGCGCCGTGGCAGACGTCGCAGGGCACGTAGATGTCGGGCAGGAAATGCATTTCCACCTTGATCACGCCGTCGCCCTGGCAGGCCTCGCAGCGACCGCCCTTCACGTTGAAGCTGAACCGGCCCGGCCCGTAGCCGCGCGCGCGCGCCTCGGGCACGCCGGCGAAGAGCTCGCGAATCGGCGTGAAGAGGCCGGTGTAGGTCGCCGGGTTGGAGCGCGGCGTGCGGCCAATGGGTGACTGGTCGACGTTGATGACCTTGTCGAAATATTCCAGGCCCTCGATTTCATCATGGGCGGCCGGTTCGGCGCTGGAGCCGTAGAGATGGCGGGCAACGGCCGCGTAGAGCGTGTCGTTGATGAGCGTGGACTTGCCCGATCCCGACACGCCCGTGATGCAGGCGAGCAGGCCCACCGGCAGATTCAGCGTGACGTTCTTCAGATTGTTGCCCCGTGCGTTTTTCACGACCAGGGTGCGCGCGGGGTCGCGCGCGCGGCGCTTTTTGGGAATGGCGATGCTGCGCTTGCCCGAGAGATACGCGCCGGTGAGCGAGGTTTTCGATAGCCGGATTTCCTCCGGCGTGCCTTCGGCCACCACCTCGCCGCCGTGTACGCCGGCACCGGGCCCCATGTCGACCACGTAGTCGGCGGCACGGATCGCATCCTCGTCGTGTTCGACCACCAGCACCGAGTTGCCGATGTCGCGCAGGTGCTTCAACGTGGCGAGCAGGCGGTCGTTGTCGCGCTGGTGCAGACCGATGGAGGGTTCGTCGAGTACGTACATCACGCCGGTGAGACCGGAGCCAATCTGCGAGGCCAGCCGGATGCGCTGCGATTCGCCGCCGGAGAGCGTGTCGGCGGAACGGTCGAGCGACAGGTAATCCAGCCCCACGTTATTGAGGAAGCCGACGCGGGCGATGATTTCCTTGACGATCTTGTCGGCGATCTGCGCGCGGTGGCCGTCGAGTTGCAGCGTCTCGAAAAAAGCCAGCACGTCCCTCAGCGGCATGGCGCTGATTTCGAAGATGGCCTTGCCGCCCACCAGAACGTGGCGGGCCTCCTCGCGCAGCCGGGTGCCATGGCAACTGGGGCAGGGCTTGTTGTTCTGGTATTTGGCGAGTTCCTCGCGCACCGCCATCGAATCGGATTCGTGGTAGCGGCGTTCCATGTTGGCGAGCACGCCCTCGA
Source organism: Hydrogenophilales bacterium (assembly GCA_041639515.1). GTDB lineage: Bacteria > Pseudomonadota > Gammaproteobacteria > Burkholderiales > Thiobacillaceae > Thiobacillus. Next base: position 10,665 of record JBEQCD010000076.1, read on the forward strand.
AGGGGTAGGCGCGGGTGGTGAACCCGCCGCGCGGCGCGAGCACCTGGAAGTTGATTGCTTCCTTGCCGGAGCCGTTGAGGATCATGTCACGGATGCGCGGCGGCAGGTCTTCCCAGGGTGTGTTCAGGTCGAAGCCGTAATGCATGGCCAGCGACTGAAGCATCATGAAGAAGAACTGGTTGCGCTTGTCCCAGCCCTTGATCGCGCCGCTGGCCAGCGACAGATGCGGAAAGGCGACCACGCGCGCCGGGTCGAAGAAGGTGATCTGACCGAGGCCGTCGCAGGTCTGGCACGCGCCCATGGGGTTGTTGAACGAGAACAGGCGTGGTTCCAGTTCCGGCAGCGCGTAACTGCACACGGGGCAGGCGAACTTGGCGGAAAACAGGTGTTCCGTGCCGGCATCCATTTCCACTGCGAGGGCACGGCCGTCGGCGTGCCGCAGCGCCGTCTCGAAGCTTTCGGCGAGGCGCTGCTTGGCGTCTGCGCGCACTTTCAGGCGGTCGACCACGACCTCGATGGTGTGCTTCTTGTTCTTGTCGAGCTTGGGCACGGCGTCGAGTTCGACCACCTTGCCGTCTACCCGCACCCGCACGAAACCCTGGGCGCGCAGTTCGGCAAAGAGTTCGAGGTTTTCGCCCTTTCGTCCCACCACCAGCGGCGCCAGGATCATCAATTTCGTGTCTTCGGGCAGTGCCAGCACAGCATCGACCATCTGCGACACCGTCTGCGCGGCGAGCGTGATGCCGTGCTCGGGGCAGCGCGGGTCGCCCACGCGCGCGTACAGCAGGCGCAGGTAATCGTGGATTTCCGTGACCGTGCCCACGGTCGAGCGCGGGTTGTGGCTGGTGGCCTTCTGCTCGATGGATATCGCGGGCGACAGGCCTTCGATGAGATCGACATCGGGTTTTTCCATCAACTGCAAAAACTGCCGCGCGTAAGCCGACAGCGATTCCACATAGCGGCGCTGGCCTTCGGCGTAGAGCGTGTCGAACGCGAGCGAGGACTTGCCTGAGCCCGACAGACCGGTGATCACGACCAGCTTGTTGCGCGGCAGGTCGAGATTGACGTTCTTCAGGTTGTGCGTGCGGGCACCGCGAATGCGGATGGTTTCCATGGAAAAGGCCGGTCGAGCGTATTTCGCAACCTGCTAATATAACGGACTTCCGCACCCAGCCGAATTCCACGCCGTGGCCCACACCGATTTCTCCGAGAACATGACCCGCGACGAGAAGCGCGCGGCATCGGGGCTCGCGGCCATCTTCGGCCTGCGCATGCTGGGCATGTTCCTGATCCTGCCGGTGTTCGCGCTCTACGCCGAAGACCTGCCGGGCGGGCACAATCACACGCTGGTGGGC
>JBEQCD010000077.1:0-11851 GCA_041639515.1 Hydrogenophilales bacterium
ATCTGTTCGGGCGTTTCCACCCCTTCGGCCACCACGCGCATGTTGAGCGTGTGCGCGAGGCGGATCACGGCGGTGGCGATTTCTGCGGCATCGCCCTCGAACAGCACGTCGTCGATCAGGCTCTTGTCGATCTTGAGGGCATCGATGGGCATGCGCTTCAGCTGGCCGAGGTTGGAGTAGCCGGTGCCGAAGTCGTCGATGTAGACGTGCAGGCCGCGCTGGCGCAACGCTTCCAGCATGGCAAACGTGCGTTCAGGGTTTTCCATCGCCGCGCTTTCGGTGACTTCCACTTCCAGGTACGCGGTGTCCATGCCGGTTTCCTGCACGATCGCATCGATGTCGTCCGCGAGGCGTTCATCGCCAAACTGGCGCGGGGACAGGTTGACCGCCACCGGCGGCGGATCGAGCCCCGCATCCCGCCACGCCACCCATTGTTCGCAGGCGGCACGGATCACCCAGCGACCGATGGGCACGATGAGCCCGGTTTCTTCCGCCACCGGAATGAAGTGCCCCGGCCCGATGAGGCTGCCCGAACGGCTCATCCAGCGGATCAGGGCTTCGAGCCCGACCACCCGGCCGCTTGCCAAATCGACCTTGGGCTGGAACACCAGCGCCAGTTCCTTGCGGTCCAGCGCCTGTCGCAGGCCGTTTTCCAGCATGAGCTGCTGCTGCGCCCGCGTGTTGAGTTCGTCACTGTAGTACTCGAAGCCGCTGCGCCGCTGCTTGGCCTGGTACATCGCCAGATCGGCCTGCCGCAGCAGGGTGTTGGCATCCTGGGCGTCGTCGGGATAGACACTGATGCCGATGCTCGCGCCGATGGCGTAGCGGCGCTGCTCGATCTTGAACGATTCGGACAGGGCCTGGATCAGCTTGTTCGCCACCCGGCTGGCAGCGCGCGAGGTCGCGGGGTGCATCAGCACCACGGCAAATTCGTCGCCGCCCAGGCGGGCCACGAAATCATCGGCGCGCAACTGTTCGTCCAGCCGGCCCGCGACGATGCGCAGGACCTGGTCGCCGACTTCGTGACCCTGGGTGTCATTGATGTGCTTGAAGCGGTCCAGATCGATGAAGAGCAGCGAGACCTGCATCTGTTCGCGTTGCGCGCGGGCCAGCGTGTGACCGAGAAAATCCTGGAAATAGGAGCGGTTGGGCAGGCCGGTCAGCGGGTCGTGGTTGGCCAGCATGTCGAGCCGCATTTCCGAGTAGCGGCGTTCGGTCAGCGCCGACGCAACGAACAAGCCCCCCAGCGCCATCACGATCATGCTGATCTGCAGGCCGAACACATCCTGCGGACTGCTCGTCGGATTGATGCCGCCATACGACACCAGCGCCATGCCCAGCACGATGGGGGCGGCCAGAAAAATCGCCAGGCTCGCCCCGGTGATCGAGAATCGCAGCGCGGCCCATAGCACGCCGGGCAGCATGACGAACAGCACGATCTCCGCCGGGCGCATCGGCACCACGTACTGCATCATCAGGCGCGTCAACAGCAGCATGGCCAGGATCAGCACGAGGCCCTCAATGCGGGCACGCCGGCTGGTGGGCAGCAGGTCCCAGCGTGACGCAGTCAGCAGCAAGGGGGCCAACAGATAGATGCCAAGGATGTCGCCCAGCCACCACACCCAGAATGCCCGTCCGAACTGTTCCAGCGGCAGAATGTTGAAACCATACAGTGTCACGGTGCCGATCACGGCACTCGTCACACTGCCCAGCGGCGCAATCACCAGGGCAAATTTCGCCACGCTGCCGACATAGTCCAGCGCCATGCTGAATGGGCCGAGTTTGCGTGCCACGTAGACCATGAGCATTGCGCCCATGGCCGCGCCGCAGCTGATGGCGAGTGCGGGGCCTGGCGGCAGGATCATGCTGTTGGCAGCAAACGACCCCAGCAGCACGCCCAGCACCGCCGGTGCGCCAAAACGCAGGCTGGCGAACGCGGCGATGCCGGCAGCCAGCCAGACGGCCGCAGCCACGCCCGCTACGTAAGTGGAAATCTTGAGACTGAGGAACGCGGCCAGCCAGTAGGCCAGCGCGGTCAGGCCGACGATGAGGACGAACCGTCTCAGATCGGCCATGTAAGGAATGGACGCGAAAGGCTTACTGCACGGGATCGAGTTCGGCGCGCACGGATTCGAGCGCGTCCTTGAGTGTTTCCTCCGACAGGCCGTTCAGCTGTTCGGCCAGCATTTCTGCGGCGTCGAGCGTGTCGGCTTCATCCGGCAGAGTGTCGGTGTCGAGGTTGGCGACGAACACGGCCGCAGCGCCGGTCACCTGCAGGAGCTGGCGACGCTCGCTCATCAGCATTTCGATTTCTTCGCGCAGCAGACGGATTTCGTCTTCTTTCATGGCGGTCAGGCTCATGGGGTCTCCGTTGATGATTATGGGTTCAGCCGAACAGAGTCAGCACACCGGTGTAACCATACAGGCGATTATGTGAAATTTCACCGTTTGCGAAAAAGCCCACCAGCGGAAAGTCGCCCAGCGTGTCGCGTATCAGCCCCAGTTCGCGATGCGGTGCGCCAAACATATGCTGGCCGCGCCCCAGGCACGACACATACACCCCGCCCCGGATCGGACCGCCCAGCTGCGTGCGGATGGCTTCCAGCATGCGCACCATGTCGGCTTCGGCGCTTTCCTGGTCGCGCTTGCAGAACAGCAACTCGTCGCCCGGCTGCACGTATTCGCCGATGGCGACCAGATCGTTTTCCGGATCGACACCGAGGATGTTGCGCACCAGGTAATCCCCGGTGTCCGAGCCCCGCACCGGCAGGCCGACAAAGATGAAGCCGGCCGCGCGCCGCAGGTCGCGAGCCAATACCTCGCCGATTTCCGCCTTCATCACGTCCAGTGCGGGCCGGTGATCGAGCGAACCGATGATGTTCTTCTTGGCCTCGGTGATGATGTGGCGCGGTCCGAGTGGTGAAATGCCCTGCGAGAGGCGCGTGGCCAGCTTCACCCGGTCCGAGAACAGCACGCCCGACAGGCCGCCTTTCACCACTTCATCGCTGATCTGCGCAGTCTCCCCGCGCGCGCTGGACAGCCCGCCCACCACAAAACCGCTGGCCACCTGTTCTGACAGGGCATCGATCAGCGCCTGAATCTGGGGATTGGACGGGTCACCATGCGCCAGCGCCAGATAGCCGTCGGATGCCTTGATCTCATGCGGCGCACGCGCCGGCGGCAGCACACGAAAATCCTCGGTCGGGAATTCGCCCAGCATCACCGCCATCGCCGGTTCTTCCAGATACTCCGTGCCCGTGGCGCACACGCCCACCCCCACGCTGCCGGTCCAGTGCGACACGCCGGTTGCGACCCGGAAGAAGGTGAGAATCGCATCCAGTTCGCCGGCAAATTCGTCGGACACATACAGAAACCCCAGGGTGGCGGCCGCAGGGATCGCCCCCAGCTGGTTCATGCAGAGGCGCGCGGCTTCGGTCCAGTCGGAATGAACCGCATGGGCATGGCGAAAGGGTGTAGACATGCTGGTCGTCATCTGGTCAGTAGCCGGTGCGTCCGCTGTTTGGCAAATCGCCTTCACCGAAGAAATTCCATAGCAATTGCGCAACGACCTCGGGCGCAATCACCGTATGGTGATTGTGACTCTCTTGCAGGGCAATCCGCAGGTTTTTGCGCAATTCCGGGTCACCGGTCAAATCGAAGATGATATCGACCTTGGCCCCGAGGGACACCACTTCCATCGCATCCTCGAACACCGGAACCTGGCTGTGGCGAAAGCCCATGGCCACAGGCGAGGCCTGGTTGCGATGCGCCACCGCCACGATCTGGACATTGACGTGTTCTTCCTGGATTTTTGCCAGAAAATGCTCGGCGAACTTCTCGCCTACTTCACCCAGGCCCAGCAAGGCCACCTTGACTGTATGGTTCATACTCATGACTCCTCGTATTGATTATTGAATGTCACCTGACATCTGGGAATTGCTGCCTTTTTGTCATGGACAACTGACATTATCGAGGCAAATGCCGGATTACTTGAGCGACAAGTCGACCTGACGGCGGGCATAATTGAGTGCATGGTCCGAACCGATCCGCTTTATCCCCCCCTCACGCCCTACGCCTCCGGCCATCTGGCCGTCGACGCACTTCACCATGTCTACTGGGAAACCTCGGGCAACCCGGACGGCATCCCCGTGTTGTTCGTGCATGGTGGGCCCGGCTCCGGCACGTCACCTACGCAACGGCGCTTCTTCGATCCGGCGCGCTACCGCATCGTGCTGTTCGACCAGCGGGGGGCCGGACAATCGGTGCCGCACGGCGAACTCACCGACAACACCACGCCTCACCTCATTGCCGACATGGAAGCCCTGCGCCGCGAACTCGGCATCGAGCAGTGGCTGGTGTTCGGTGGCTCCTGGGGGTCCACGCTGGCGCTCGCCTATGCCGAGGCACATCCGATTCACTGTCTGGGCCTGGTGCTGCGCGGCATTTTCCTGTGCCGCAAGAGCGAGATCGACTGGTTCCTGTACGGCATCCGTGCGTTCTTTCCCGAAGCCCAGCGCCGGCTTGCCAATTTCATACCGGCAGACGAACAGCACGATCTGCTCACCGCCTACCATCGCCGCCTGATCGACCCCGATCCGCGCGTCCACCAGCCTGCGGCGTATGAATGGGCCACGTTCGAGGCCTCGTGCTCGACCCTGCTCCCGAACCGCGAACTCGTCGCCGCCTTTGGCAGCGACAAGACTGCGCTGTCGCTGTCCAGAATCGAAGCGCATTACTTCGTCCACAACATCTTCCTGCCCGACAACAGCCTGCTGGACAACATCGCGGCCATCCGCCATGTGCCCGCCGTGATCGTGCAAGGGCGTTACGACGCCGTCTGCCCCCTCGTCTCCGCCGATGACCTCGCGCGCGCCTGGCCCGAGGCGCGTTATGTGATCGTGCCCGATGCCGGACACTCCGCCTTCGAGCCCGGCATTGCACGCGAACTCGTCGCCGCCTGCGACCGCTTTGCGGCCACCGGAGACTTCGAACCCTGACTGCGCCCCTGGCAGACTGGGCCCTCCAACCTCCGCCCTGAACAGCCTGCCGCTTGAACCTCATCCACCCGGCCTTCGACCCCTACCGCGACCTGATCGCCACGCTTGATCTGGCGAACGGCCTGCCCACGCTGTCCGCACTCAACACCCTGGCCGGCTCGCGCACACTCGTTCAGGCGCAGGGCCGACCGGTGCGCTTTGTGGCCCCAAGCGGCCGGCTCGCGGCACGCGACTACGAAACCCACATCCTCGCCACCGGTGAAATACCCACCCGGGCCGATACCTGGCACGACGCGCTGAATGCGCTGGTCTGGCTGCGCTACCCGGCTTTCAAGGCCGCGCTCAACCACGCCCACGTGCTGGCCATGCGCGACGAAACCGGCCCGGAACGCAGCCGGAGGCGCGACGCGCTCACCGTGCTCGACGAATCGGGTGTGTGGATAGTGGGGCGGGATCGCAGCCTGTACGAAGGCATCGTGGCGCACGCCTGGCAGACGGTGTTCTGGCAACAGCGCCAGGCCGTGCAGGCCGGCCTGCGCTTTGTGGTGGTGGGTCACGCCCTGCTGGAAAAGGCGCTGGCACCCTACCCCACCATGACCGGCAAATGCCTGTGGCTGGGGAACGCACCGGACGACGAAGCCGCCGTCTGCGCCGCCCTGCCCACGCTGGAGACCCCGCGCCAGCTCGCACCGCTGCCGGTTCAGGGCATACCCGGCTGGGATGCAGCCAATACCCACCCCGGCTATTACGACAACACCGATATTTTCCGCCCGGCGCGGATCAGGGCCGCCGGCACAGCAGCCTGACACGCGGATCGCTGTCGGGCAGGGCGCGCCAGTCGGATGCTTTCAATTGTGCAAACGGTGCGGCCCGATGTTCGATCAGCGCATCCTGATCGGAGAACACTGCCCGCGACACCGTCGCCACGCGCCGCGTGCGGCAGTCGATCACGCGGCGCTCCAGCACCTCGCGCATCGGGCGCAGGCTCGCCGGATCAATCTGCCCCGCATGCAGTACCAGCCGTTCATGGAAATGCAGCGTGCCGCCGCGCGACTCCACCCGTGCAGGATCGATCATGCGCACGCCCTCGGGCGATTCATCCAGCGTCTGCCACGCGGCCATCGCCAGCAGGGGCCAGCCAAGCAACAGCGCAGCTGCCGGGCGGATCATTCCGCCATGGCCGGACACTCGCCCCCCGCCACCCAGGCCTGTGCCATACCCAGGTCATCGAACAGTCGGATATCCGCCGACATGAACAGACGGTTGATCCACATGCTCCACGCCACCCACTGGTCGCCGGTGAGCACGGCAATGCGCCCGAAATCGTGCTTGTGCTCGCGCGAGAACATCAACTCCTCCCACGCCACATCCAGGCTGTACGACAGCATGTCACGCAGGTCGAACAGCACATTCACCTCGCCCTGAAACTCAACCCCGTAGTTCACCGCCTGCTCGAACTCGCGGTAGTCCTCAAGCGTGAACTGCCCCATCACCGACACGGCGACACGGTTACCCTGAATATCGAGACTGATCATGGCTGCACTCCTGCAAGGATGATGTTCCAACTATAGCGAATCGGCCCGGGCCGGGCTGGACGCGCGCACCGCCAGCATGCCGGCCGCCGCCACGGTGGCCATGCCCAGCCAGGCCACTCCGGGCAAATGCTCGCCGAACAGCACCACGCCGTACACCGCCGAAAATCCCACCGTGGTGTAGGCCAACGCCCCCACCGTGAGCGTGCGGCCGCGATGGTAGGCGCGCGTCAGCGCCAGCTGCGCCAGCGTGGCCGTTACCCCGATGCCGGCGAGCCACGGCCAGTCCGCCGCCTGGGGCCGGTGAAACCCCGCCACCCCCATCCACGCCGCCCCGCCCAGCGTGGACAACAGCGTGAAATAGAACACCACCCGCCATTCCGGCTCACCCAGCCGGCCCAGCGACTTCACGTTCACATACGCCACCGCCGCCAGCATCCCCGACACCAGCCCGGCCAGCGCCGGCACCCAGGCCCGGCCGTCCACCTGCGGCTGCAACAACAGCACGATCCCCGCAAACCCCAGCCACACCGCCGCGATCAGGCCCCGGCCATGCCGCTCCTTCAGCCACCACGCCGACAACCCGGCGAGAAACAGTGGAGCGGTGTAGTTGAGCGTCACCGCCGTGGCCAGCGGCAAGCGGGCAATGGCATAAAAGAACAGCACCAGCGCCGTGAACCCCGACAGCCCCCGCCAGAAATGTACCCCCCCGTGCGGCGTCGCCAGCGGTGCCAGCAGCCGGCGATGCGACACCGCGATCACGATCCAGATCGCCACCAGGCCAAACACGGAACGGTAGAACACCAGCTCGGCGCTGGAAAACTGCGCCGACAAATGCTTGACCAGCACGCCCATCAGCGCGAACAGGGCGGCGGCCACCAGCATCCAGCTCGATTTCATCTCAAGGCAAGCGATTCATTGATCGAGCGGACTGCGCACGCCGCGCCCGCCCCGATTCAGCACATGGGTATAGATCATCGTTGTGGACACATCCGCATGGCCAAGCAATTCCTGCACCGTGCGGATGTCGTAGCCGGATTCAAGCAGGTGAGTGGCGAACGAATGCCGCAGCGTATGCGGCGTAACCGGCTTCGCAATGCCCGCCTTCACCGCAACCTTGCGCACGGCACGCTGAACCCGCTTGTCATCCACATGGTGCCGCCTGACCGCTCCGGAGCGTGGATCTACCGAAAACCCCGATGCCGGGAAAACATATTGCCAGCCCCAGGACTTGCCCGCATTCGGATACTTGACTGCAAGCGCATCAGGCAACCAGACCTCGCCCTGGCCGGCGGCCAGGTCCGCCTCGTGCTGCGCCTTCACCCCACGCAAATGCAGCCGCAGACGTTCGTTCAGGCTTGCCGGCAACATCGTCACCCGATCCTTGTTGCCCTTGCCCTCGCGCACGATAATTTCGTTGCGGGAAAACTCGACATCCTTCACGCGCAGACGCAGCGCTTCCAGCAAACGCATGCCCGATCCATAAAGCAGCCGAATGATCAAATCCATCAAGGAGTCGTCGATGCACTGCAGCAGGTCCTGCAACTCGCCGCGCGACAGCACGACTGGCAGGCGCACCGGCTTCTTGGCGCGCGTCACGTCCGTCAGCCACGGCAACTCCTGCCCGAGCACTTCTTTATATAGAAACAGAATGGCTGCCAGCGCCTGGCCCTGGGTCGAAGCCGACACATGCCGCTCCACCGCCAGAGAAGTCAGAAACGCCTCAACCTCCTCCTTGCCCATCTCCACAGGGTGGCGTTTCCCGTGAAAAAGGATGTATCGTTTGACCCACTGCAAATAAGCCTGCTCGGTGCGCAGACTGTAGTGCATCACCCGGATTCGATCCCGCAACTGATCCAGGAGCCTCGGGTTTTCAGCAGCTTGTTCCGGCATCCGCAACTCGGTATTCAAGGAGGAATATTGGACATGACAACTAATGGAATCAGCAGGTTAGCACGACAACCCGGTTTATCCGCCATGTCCGATAAACCAATACGCCGGCATTTGTCGGCTAATTAACGTTGGGCGGCATCAGCTTTGCGATGGCATCCCGCACCGTATCGGCCTCGCGCGCTGCCCGTTGCTCACCTCCCACCGGGTCGAGGGTCACATGCACACCACCGTCCAGATCAAAGCACATCGTCACGCATCCGGCTTCGGCTTGCGCTTGCAGCCAATCAATCATCTGTTTGTCAGTCGGTGGCCTCGGCAGTGGCGGCTTCGGACAAGACCCGCTATAGCCGTGGTACTTAAACATTTCTTCTCCAGGCGGCATCGGTTCACCACAAAGCGTGCATTTAGCCATGATTGATCCTTTCAAATCGCGCCCAACAAGGGCGCTCAACTGGGACGGCCTACGGCCGCCCGTTACCGCCGACGTTAGGTTTCAAAACAAGCATGGAGACACTTTCCAATATCATTGAGAACGACGAGTGGGCGGGAGCAGAAGGAACTCACAAGGGTCTTCCGCTACTCATTCGGTTCAGGCCCAAGTTAAGCCCGGCATTAGAACTCTCCGCATACCCGCAGTTAATTCAGGTCTACTGGGGCTATACCGAGCATCCGTCTGGAATGCCGTCACCAGAAGATAGCGAAAGGATGGAGGTATTCGAAGATCGGTTGGTGGGGGCACTCGAATCAGATCTGTCCGGGCTTCTTGCAAGCGTCATCACCACCAATGGTTACCGAGAGTGGGTTCTCTATACCAAGTCGGTTGATGTTTTTAGCGAACGGCTACACAACATGCCACAAGAAGAAGAGCCTTACCCCATTCAAATCGAAGCAGATCACGATCCGGGTTGGACTTACTTCTTTGAAAATGTGCGGCCTGAGCAATGAAACCTAACAATTCGTTCAACACCGCTCCACTTCGTTCCGCTCGGACTGGCCGCCTGCGGCGTCCAGCCGGTTAACTCAAACGTTAGAGAACACTATGAAAGTTCTATTTTTCATTGACCAAATAAGCGAAGACGTGCGCGAAGGCGAAGCAGTCGAACACGAAGATAAGATTTGGCTGATCGCACCAATGCCAGGAAAGCCAGAAAAACCAACCTCAGGCCAAGTTCGGCTAATTCGCTTGGACTCTCTTCCAAAGTTCTTTGAGAACACCCCTGGTCATTACATTCTGAACACGCCAATACCCATAGATATTCTGCTCGGTCGCGGCGGACAGAAAACAGCAATCGAATATGAGGAAAAAATCCTCCCGGATATATCCGCCTGTAATAAGAATCCAAAACCGCTTCACTAGACTCACTCTCTAACATGGCGCTCAACCTCGCTCCCCCCGGTCGCTGGACGGCGCTAAAGCGCCGCCGGTTAGCTCTACGTTAGCAGTCTTTATGCTCAAACACTTTTCTTGTCTCCTTCTCACTTTCGCAATCTTTGCGTCTTCTCCATTGTTCGCATGTGACGAAAACGTCGCTTGCGACAAGTGTGCAAAGGAGTCTGAGTTCTCATGGAACCCAAGCAATCAATTCGTTACCGCTCGTTTGAGTCGGTTCTATAGCCTAGACGACAAGATTACGGAGGCTTTTAAAGCCAATGACTTCGTCAAAGTCAAAGAGCTAGCGAAGGAAAATCTTGATTTGGCTACTGTCTACCGATGCAATTGGAACTTCGGAAATGCCATCCATGACACGAACAGGGTGCTGGGGCTGGTTAGCTTAAAGAACGGAGATATTGATGCAGCTGTGGGTTATCTTCTAAAGGCAGGCAAAAGCACTGGCTCGCCACAGTTAGACACCTTTGGCCCCGAGTTGGATTTGGCAAATGAGCTACTTCAACTTGGGAAAGTGGATGCTGTTACGTCTTACCTCAAGGACATCAAGTCATTTTGGGAAATGAATAACGGCCAAATCGATACATGGTTGGCCGAAATCGAGAAAGGCGAGAAGCCCCAGCTAGACCGCTTCGCAGGTAACAAACCAGCCCCCTTTCTGATGGCCATTTTTTGGCTGGCAACGGCCTGGCCGTTCATCGTGTCGGTTGCTTTCCTCTACGCACAGAGGAAACGAATCGCGAGGAAGCTACTCTTTTTTGTTATCGCCGTGCCGTCTGGGTACGCTGTGATGTATGTAGGAAATTGGATTATCGGCTATGGACTTGAAGCAATCATGTCTGGTACGGAGAACCTTAGCGACACGACGATAACCCTGATCAGTTATCTCCCGCTAGGAATAGTGTTGCTTCTACCGGTGCTGGTGGTTTTTCTTCTTGCTCGCTTCTTTCGCTCAAATGCTAGCAAGTGAGACCGCTAACCCATCATTCCAGCGGACCGTCAAAATACGTGCAATCCATTTTCAAAAAATACTTTTGGAATTCCGCCTGCCCTCGATGTGGATCAGATGTGGACTATCGAACAGACAAAGAAAAAATCAATGATGTCTGGCACTGCTCAGGCTGTGATTTAGCAGTCGTTATCGATGATAAGCGCGTTTCAATAAGAACAACGATTGGTGGAGCACTCACGCTCCTGATAGCGATCTTGCCATTTTCTTTTCTGTTGAAATTGCTCTCAATGTTCGCTGTCTTCGCAGTTGAGTCATACAAATTCTTTTCCTGGGTTCAATACAAAGAGCAGTTGAGCGGGCACATCACCAAAAAGGAGCAAGCGATGGAGGAGCGTAAGGATGGCTAACCCATCATTCAACCGGGACGCGCTAAAGCGCGCCCGTTAATTCAAACGTTAGATTTGCCAGCACGCTTGCGCAATAAATTGAATCGTTCTACTTGAGATGCGGCTCGATCTCCCGCCGCAGAAAGGCATGGAAGTGCATCATGCCGTCTTCCAGCGGCGACTGGTACGGGCCGGTTTCGGAGACGCCCTGTTTGTAAAGCGCGCGCCGGCCTTCGTGCATGCGCATGCAGATGTCGCGGTCTTCCTCGGCGGTTTCCATGTAGGCGGCCTGTTCGGCTTCGATGAAGGCGCGTTCGAAGAGGGCGATGTCTTCGGGGTAGTAGAACTCGACAATGTTGCTGCACGATTCCACGCCGGTGGGCACGATGGACGACACAACCAGCACGTGCGGATACCACTCGACCATGAGGCCGGGGTAGTAGGTGAGCCAGATGGAACCATGCCGGGGAGCCTGGCCCTGGTTATAGGCCATGATCTGCTCGTGCCATTTCTGGTAGGCAGGCGAACCGGCCTTGGACAGGCCCCGGTTCACGCCCACGGTCTGCACCGACCACCAGTCGCCGTATTCCCACTTGAGGTCGTCGCAGGTGACGAAATGGCCGAGGCCGGGGTGGTAGGGGGCAACGTGATAGTCCTCGAGGTAGACCTCGATGAAGGTTTTCCAGTTACAGGCGTAGTGGTCG
>JBEQCD010000078.1:0-11247 GCA_041639515.1 Hydrogenophilales bacterium
TCAGACGTGTGCTCTTTCCGATCTATGCCGCGTGCCTCATCAATCCGCTTGATCTCGGCCTGGACAGCATCCGGACTGCTCACCAGCAAGGCATTCCGCATCGAACCGGCGATGATGTTGATGTTGTCGATGACGTCGTTTGCCTGGGTCACCTTGGGATAACGATCATCCGCAATCAACGAGATTTCGTAGTCGAGGTGCGCAAGCCGGGAAATGGCCACCGTCATGATGACGGCCAGTAACGCGATCACCGCACCAAAACCGAGTGCCAGGCGCGTTCCGATATTGAGGTTCTTCAGCATGGTAATTCTCCGTAGTTCTGAACTTGTTATGGGTGCTTCAAAGTCGTGCTGCTGGCGTTCACGTTCGGTCATGCATGTGTGTTTCCCCTGCTCACCCTGCTGTCGGTTCGGCACTGCCGGCGGGATGCGGAACAGGCATTCCCTGCTTCAGCATCATGGTTTATTTATCGGCCCGGTCTGGCATTCCTTGAGTGCGCCAGCGCCCTGTTTGCGGTGGATTCAGCAAATTTTTCCATTTGCTTGCCACCGTCTTCGTCAGGCGAAAAAAAACCCCGAAGACGGGGCTTTTTTCGCGTGTGGGAGGGGCGATTCAGAACTCTTCCCACTCGTCGGCACCGCCGCCGGAGGCCACCTTCTTGGGCCGCGCAGCCGGAGCCGGGGCTTCGATCTTGCGGGTGACCGGCTTGAGCTGGACGACATCACGCAGCACCGGCAGGGCCGGTTGCGGGTTGCCACCATGGCCTTCGATACGGAACACGCTGCATGCTTCGGCAAGCTGGCCCGCCTGCTCGCGCAGGCTTTCGGCTGCTGCCGCCGCTTCTTCCACCAGCGCTGCGTTCTGCTGGGTCATTTCGTCCATCTGGCCCACAGCCTGGTTCACTTGTTCGATGCCGGCGCTCTGTTCGTGGCTCGCGGCAGCAATCTCGCTCATGATGTCGGTGACGCGCTTAACAGAGGTGACGATCTCGTCCATGGTCTTGCCGGCTTCGTCCACGAGCTTGCCACCGGCATCAACCTTGCCAACGCTGTCTTCGATGAGGGCCTTGATCTCTTTGGCGGCACCGGCGCTGCGCTGGGCCAGACTGCGAACTTCGGAGGCGACGACGGCAAAGCCCCGGCCCTGTTCACCGGCACGCGCGGCTTCGACAGCAGCGTTGAGCGCCAGGATATTGGTCTGGAAGGCAATGCCGTCGATGACGCCGATGATGTCGGCAATCTTGCGGGAGCTGTCCTTGATGGATTCCATGGTGACCACGACTTCGCTGACGACGCTGCCGCCCTTGGCCGCAATCTCGGCAGTGGAGACGACGAGCTGGTTGGCCTGACGCGCGTTCTCGGCGTTCTGCTTGACGGTGCTGGTCAGCTCTTCCATCGAGGAAGCGGTCTCTTCCAGGCTGGAGGCCTGCGATTCAGTCCGCGAGGACAGGTCGGCGTTGCCAGTGGCAATCTCGCTCGACGCCACGGTGATCGCATCGGTGCCGGTACGCACACGGCGGATGGTGTCGGTGAGGCTGTCGTTCATGTGCTGCATGGCGCGCATGAGGCGGCCGATTTCGTCGTTGCCCGTGGCACTGATCTGCTGGGTGAGGTCGCCGGCAGCCACGGCGTCGGCAACGCGCACGGCTTCGTCCAGCGGACGGACGATGGCGCGGATCATGAAGAATCCCAGTGCAAAAGCGGCGGCGATACCGGCGATGACGGCTGCGATGACAGCAGCACGCACGCTGGTGTATACCGTCATGGCAGCTTCGTAGTCCTTCTTGGTCATGGCTTGCTGATGCTTGATCAGGGCCTCGACGCTTTCACGCATAGGGGTGAAGGTTTCACGCATCGGCCCCTGGAAGATTTCGCCGGCCTGCTGGAAATCATGCGCCGAAAGTGCCGCAACCGCAGGCACCAGGCCTTCACGGCCGTAGCGTTTGCGCGCTTCGTCGAAGGTGTCGGACATTTTCCGGCCTTCGGGCGTGATCACCGTGCTGGAAAAGCTTTTCCAGATTTCGTCGATGCGGGCGATCTCGGCACGAACCAGCGGCAGGCGCTTATCCACTTCGGCCGGGTCTTCCGGAAAGGCGGTCAGCTGGCCGGTTACCGCTTCGGCAACGGTGGCCTGGTTCTTCGTAATCAACGAGAACATCTGCTCCAGTTCAGCCATGCGCAGCACACGCTGCTTGTAGACGCCTTCCAGCGATCCGTTCGCATAGTGCATGCCGGCGATGCCGGCCGCCCCCACGGCAACCAGCAGCACGGACAGGATGCCGATCACGGCCGCCAGCCGGCGCTTGATGGTCAGGTTCTTGAACATGATTCTCTCTCCAGTTTTATGCAGCCTTTCAGGCCGCAAGCTTCTCGATCAGCCCCATATCGGCGCTGCTCATCAATTTGTCGATATCCACCAGAATCAGCATGCGATTGCCCAGATCGCCGAGGCCGATCAGGTATTCGTTGTCGAAGGCCGAGCCCACTTCGGGGGCCGGGCGCATCTGGTGGGGTTTGAGGGTCGTCACGTCGGAGACGCTGTCCACCACCATGCCAACAATGCGGCCGGCGATGTTGAGGATGATGACGACGGTGAACTGGTCGTAAGTGGCTTCGCCCAGGCTCAGTTTGATGCGCATGTCGACCACCGGGACGATGGTGCCGCGCAGGTTGACCACGCCCTTGATGAAGGCCGGGGCATTGGCGATGCGGGTGACGGGCTCGTACCCACGGATTTCCTGCACACGCAGGATATCGATGCCGTATTCCTCGCGGCCCAGCGTAAAGGCGAGGTATTCCGTGCCTTCGTCGGCGTCCGGGGTGTCGTTGCTGCGGGGTTTGTCGGTGAGGGTCAGCATGGAGCGGATTCCTTGTTGAAAGTCAGAAGCACAGGCTGTCGGCGTTGAGCTGGCGGCTGGAGCGCAGCAGCGCGGCCACGTCGAGGATCAGCGAAACGCCGCCGTCGCCGAGGATGGTGGCACCGGAGATGCCGGCCACCTTGCGGAAGTTGGATTCGAGGTTCTTGACCACGACCTGCTGCTGACCGACTAGGCCATCGACCAGCAAGGCGGCTTTCTTGCCTTCGGATTCGAGGATGACGAGGATGCCTTCGGACGGCTCTTCGCTCTTGGGTTCGATGGCGAAGATCTGGTACAGCGGAATGAGCGGGAGGTACTCCTCGCGCACCTTCACCACCTTGCCCTGGCCGGCAATCTCCTTCACGTCAACTGGCGCGGGTTGCAGCGATTCGATGACGTAGCCCAGCGGCAGGATGTAGATTTCGTTGCCCACCTTGATGAGCATGCCGTCCAGGATGGCCAGCGTGAGCGGCAGGGAAATCGAGATGGTGGTGCCCGAGCCGGGCACGGAGCGGATGTCGACCACACCGCCCATGGCGGTGATGTTGCGCTTGACCACGTCCATGCCGACGCCGCGTCCCGACACGTCGGTGACGACTTCGGCGGTGGAGAACCCGGGCGCAAAGATGAGTTGCCAGACTTCGCTGTCGGGCATGGTGTCGGACACCGGCAGGCCGTTCTGCTTCGCCTTGTCGAGGATGCGGTCGCGGTTGAGGCCGCCGCCGTCGTCGGACACTTCGATGACGATGTTGCCGCCCTGATGCGCGGCGGAGAGGGTCAGCTTGCCCGTCTCGCTCTTGCCTGCGGCGCGGCGTTTTTCCGGCATTTCAACGCCATGGTCGACGCTGTTGCGCACCAGATGGGTGAGCGGATCGACGATGCGCTCGATCAGGCCCTTGTCGAGTTCGGTGGCCGCTCCCTTGGTAACGAATTCCACCTTCTTGCCGAGCTTGCCGGCCAGGTCGCGCACCATGCGCGGGAAACGCGAGAACACGTAGTCCATCGGCATCATGCGGATCGACATCACGGCTTCCTGCAGGTCGCGCGTGTTGCGCGAGAGCTGGCTGGCGCTGTTGAGCAGGCGTTCGTGGTGGATGGGGTCGAGCGCGGCGATGCGCTGGTCGATCATGGCCTGGGTGATCACCAGCTCGCCGACCAGGTTGATGAGCTGGTCGACCTTTTCCACGCTGACGCGGATGGACGACGATTCGCCGGCTTCCTTGTCGGTGGCACGGCGGCCATAGTTCTTGGTCTCGGCGGCGGGCTGAACAGCCGGGGCGGCCGGGGCCGTAGCCATCTGGGGCGCGGGGGCGGCAGTGGTTTCGGGAGCGGCGGCAGCGGCCGGCGCAGGCGCGTCATACAGGCCGAAATCGGCAGCAGGTGCCGCCGCAGCCGCAGTCGCACGCGCATCGGTGATGCGCAGGGCGTCGGGGTCGAGCACAAAAGCGCAGATGGCGACGATGGTATCGGCCGTTTCGGTGGTGACCAGGGTGAACACGGCCCGGCCATCAGGCAGGGCCTCACGGGTCAGCGTACCCATCAGGCCGAGTTCGCCTGCCAGGGCGTCGGCATCCTTGGCCGCCACAGCGGGCAGTTCGATGCGCAGGTGGAAATTGCCGGCGGCGTCTGCCGCAGGCGCTGCGCCGGCTGTGGCTACAGGCGCGGCCGGGGTGGCCGCAGCGGCAGCCGGGGCGGCCTTGCCCTCGGACAGGTCGTGCAGGCGGGCGCTCAGGATCTGTACTGCTGCCGCATCGACTGCCGAGCCGTGGCGGTGGCCACCCATGAGCATGTCGAGCACATCCTTGGACGACAGGAAGGCATCGACGTGCTCGGCGGTGAGCGTCATTTCGTGTTTGCGGATGCGGTCGAGCAGGGATTCGAGCACATGGGTGACTTCGGTGATGTCGGTGAATCCGAAAGTGGCGGCCCCGCCCTTGATCGAGTGCGCGGCGCGGAAGATGGCATTGAGGTCTTCATCGTCCGGGGCGGCCAGGTCGATGTTGAGCAGCAGCTTTTCCATTTCGGCGAGCAGTTCATCTGCCTCGTCGAAGAACACCTGATAAAACTGACTCATGTCGATCGTCATTTTTTTGCTCCGCGTGTTGCGTTGTTGTCGGGTGATGCGAGGCTGCAAGCGCCTTGTTTATCCAATCAGCTTTCTCACCACCTCGGTCAGCCGCGCCGGATCGAAGGGTTTCACGATCCATCCGGTTGCGCCGGCCGCACGTCCCTGGGCCTTGATGTCGTCCCCAGTCTCGGTGGTTAACATCAATATCGGCACGGATTGATATTTCTTCATGGTCCGAAGCGCCCGGATCAGGCCCAGCCCGTCCATGCCTGGCATGTTCTGGTCGGTGAGCACCAGATCGATGTGCTGCGCCTTCGCTTTTTCCAGGCCGTCCTGGCCATCGATGGCTTCGACCACGTCGTAGCCGGCGTCCTTGAGGACAAACGTGACCATCTGCCGGAGCGAGCCGGAGTCGTCGACGGTGAGTATGGTTTTGCCTTCAGTCATGATTCGCTTTCGAGCAGGGTTAACTTGGGATTCACCAGAATGCGAGACCCCGTAGGGCGGGAATACTGTCCCGCCGCATCAAGCGGTAGCGGGCAGTGACGATGTCGGCAAAGTGGCCCCCGTAAAGGGGAGGCCGTGGTTGTAAGCCGCTGAAGCGGCAACAACACACGCACTGCCGACCTACTGGCTCGCTGATTCATGTTCCTGGGTTGCACGGCCGCATGGATTTCAGAACAGTTCGATGTCGCCGCATTCCATGTGGTGCTGGCTGACTGCGCGCGGTTGCGACTTCTTGGGTTCGGCCCCGCCGATTTCCTCGCGCAGGGTGGAAAGATGGATGGCCATGCGGCGGATCAGCTGACTGGTCATATCCTGGAACTGGAGGCCGGACACGGCTTCGCTGACGTTGCGGGCAATGTCGAGACGCAGGCTTTCCATGCGCGTCGAACAGGCGGCGAATTCGGGATGGTCGACGGCCGATTCGCGCAGCATGGCTTCCTGGCTGGCGACGCCGCGATGGATGGCCATGAAGCTGACGAGCAGCTTTTCGATGGCGGCTTCGAGCAGGGCGTTCATCTGTGCGAGGTCGCGTTCGACCTCTTCGAGATGCGAGCCGCCGCCCGCGTGGTCCGGTGCGAGTTCGTGTGCGGCCCGGTTCATGTTCAGCGCAGGAAGTTGAAGAGCGAGAGCGAGGCCATCTTGACGAAGGACTGCTGCGCGGCTTCGAGTGTGAGTTGCTGGCGCGACTGCTGGGTGAGTGCCTGGGTGTAGTCGAGGTCCTGGATTTCGGACAGGATGGCCTTGTACTGCACGTCGCGGGTTGCGCCGGCATCGTCCAGGGAATCGATTTCCTGCATCCGTGTGCCGACGGAGGCCCGCACTGTCAGGACGGCGTTGATGGCCTTGTCGATGTCGGCGAGGCCGGTTGCGGTGCCGGCGGTGAGCGCGGCCCGGTCGGCCGGGGTGACGACCGGCGTCTGCAACAAGGTGACCATGTCCTTGAGCGTCTGGAACACATCCTGTCCGCCACCCTGGAAGATGTTCTGGCCGGTGTCGCTCACGGCCATGCGGCGGGTGCTGTCGACCTGCACCAGCTGCTGGCCGGCATCGCCCTGGTAGGTGGCACCGGTGGCGGTTTCCACGAACGGCACGGTCGCGCTCTGGAAACCGGAAAACAGGTAGTTGCCCTGGGCGTCACGGGTATTCGCCAGCCCGAGCAGCGCCTGGAAACGGCTGGACAGTTCGGTGGCGATGAAGCCGCGTTCGTTGTCGCTGAGGCTGGGGTTGCCCACGGAAACCAGCGCGTCGCGGATCCCCAGCAGCGCATCGCTGACGCTGGAGAGCGCGCCGTCGACCTGGCCCAGGGTGTTCTTCACCTGCACGCGGTTGGCGGCGTATTGCTGGTTGATCGACTGGCTCTGTGCGACTTCGAGCGCACGCGCGGCCGCGACCGGATCGTCTGACGGCGACAGCATCTTGCGGCCGGTGGCGATCTGCTGCTGGGTCTTGGCCAGGGCGGACTGCACATCGCCGATGCGGGCTGCGCCGGCGTCGTAGAGCTGGAGGGTGCTGATACGCATGGGGAATATCCTTTATCGACCGATCGTCAGCAGGGCATTGAACAGGTCCTGTGCGATCTGCATGACCTTGGCTGCGGCCTGGTAGGCCTGCTGGTAGCGCAGCAGGTTGGTGGCTTCCTCGTCGAGGTTCACGCCGGATTCGGATTGCAGCGTGACCGTTGCCTGTTCCAGCAGGTTGGTCGCGGCGGCGCTGGTCACTTCGAGTTCGCGCGTCTTGTTGCCGATCTGGCTCACCATCTGGCCGTAGGCCCCCTGGTAGGTGACGCTGCCGCCGGCCAGGGTGTTGGCGGTTTGCAGCGCGGCGAGCGCGAGGGCATTGGTGTTGTTGCCCACGGCTCCGGGCGCGCTGGCGGCTGCGATGTCGGCCGGGTCGGTCAGCGCCACGGAGAACCCGGCCGCGCCCTTGGCCGTGGGACGGATCAAGAAGTAATCGCCGGCGGCCGGTGCGCCGCCCGTCAGGCTGATCTGCACGCCATCGACGGTTTGCGGCAGGCTGGGGTAGTTTGTAGCGGTGTTGTCGGACAGCCGGGTGACGGTGTATTGGGTGCCGTCGTAGCTCAGGTGATAGTCACTGGTGGTGAGCTGGCCGGCCGAGGTGATGCTGGCACCGATGCTCGCCGTGCCGGTATTGGTTGTACTGGCACCGACCACCGGGGCGGCCTGGTTGAAGAAACTGCCGCCCGCCACGCCGGCCAGGTCAAAGCCGGCCTGGTGCTGGGCGTTGAAGGTGCTGGCGAGGCCGATGGCGACGCGGCCCAGGGCATTCTGGGCGGCATTGAGGGTTTCGCTGCGGAACTGGAGCAGGCCGCCGAGCTTGCCGCCGACAAATCCGGCATCGCCCACCACCACGGTACTGCCGTTGGAGGCGCGATAGCCGACTTCTATCCGTTGGGCATTGGTCGGGGAAGTCACCGCAACCAGGGGCGATGCGCGCGTGCCGACGACAAGCGGCTGGCCATTGCCGATGAAGACGTTGTAGTCGCCGTCGCCCTGCTTGACGACGGTGGCCTTGACCTCCTTGTTCAGCTCCAGCACCAGCTGGTCGCGCTTGTCGAGCAGGTCGTTGGGCGGTTGGCCGCTGGCGCGCTGGGCCTTGCCGATGGCGTCGTTGAGGGTGGCGATTTCCTGCGCATAGGTGTTGATGACCGACACGCTGGACAGCACCTGGCTGTTGATGCCCTGTTCGATCTCGGTCAGCCGGCTGTCCATGCCCTGTACGCGGGCGGCAAGCGATTCGGCGGTGGACAGCACGCTCTGGCGCGCCGGCACCGAAGCCGGGTTGTTCGACAGGTTCTGCACGCTGGCAAAGAAATCCTGCAAGGCGGGCGACACTCCGGCGGTGGGGTCGGCCATCATGTCGTTGATCTGGCGGATCTGCGCGTAATAGGTGTCGAGCCCGGTTTTGCCGCTCTGGGCGTTCTGCACCTGGGTGGCGAGATGCTCGCTGTAGACGCGCTGCACGGTGGACACCTGGGTGCCCTGCCCCAGAAAGCCGAAACCGAAGTTCTGCGCCAGTGCCGCGCCCTGCACCACCACCTGGCGGTTGTAGCCCGGCGTGGAGGCATTGGCGATGTTGTGACCGGTCGTGTTGATCCCCACTTGTGCGGCGGTGAGGGCGCTTTGGCCGATGCTGAGGATATTGGTCGCCATGGGGAATCAGGGTCGGATTTCGGGCAGCCATTCCACCCGTTCAGGTGTTGAATCGGCTGCAATGGCCATTTCTTGAATGGGTGTTTTCATCAGGCTTTTTCAACCAGCTGGATCACCCCTTGCAGCTTGCGGGCGTAGGCGGGGTCGGTGGCATAGCCGGCCTGCTGGAGCCCCTGGGCAAAGCCGGCGGCGTCGCCGCCCTGGGCGATCACGTTCTGGTAGCGCGCATTGCCACGCAGCAGGCTGGCGTAGTCCTTGAAGGCGTCGGCGTAGGAGTCGTAGGCGCGGAAGGTATCCACCTGCTTGACCGGCTTGCCGCCGACGTATTCGGTGGTGACGATGTCGACGGTGCGGCCTTTCCAGCCGCCGCCGGCCTTGATGCCGAAGAGATTGTGGCTGTCGGCCCCGTCTGCGCCCCGGATGGCCTGGCGGCCCCAGCCGGTTTCGAGTGCGGCCTGGCTGACCATGAACTGGGCCGGGATGCCGGTGGCCACGCTGGCGCTCTGGGCATGCGGCAGCATGCGCTGGACGAAATCGCCGACGTGCGCGGGCACATCACCCGAAGCCTGGGCCACTGCGCCCGGAGCCAGCGGATACGACACCGGACTGGCCGGGGCATTGAGCGGCATGGCGCGTGCCCCGTCCAGCGGCAAGGCCCGTTCCGGATTCAGCGGCAGCCCGCCGGTTTCGCCCGCCACGGCCTGGGCGGCGGCGGTCTGCGCGAGGGTGAGCTGGCGCACCATCACGTCGGCCAGCCCCACGCCCCGGCTGGCCATGTTCTGCGCCAGTTGCTGGTCGAGCATGGAGGTGTACATGCGGGTCTGTTCGCTGTCGAACATGCCGTCCTGCGAGGTGGTTTCGCGCATGCTCTTCAGCAGCATGTTCATGAACACGGCTTCGAACTGCTGGGCAGCATTCTTCAGGGCGTCGGGCGAAGCCTGTTTCGCCTGGAGCTTGAGATTGTCGACGCCCTGCACATCGAGGGCGAAGCGCGCAGCGAGGTCGTTGCCGATGGTCATCAAATCACCTCGAGTTCGGCGCGCAGCGCACCGGAGGCTTTCAGTGCCTGCAGGATGGCGAGCAAATCCTGCGGCGTGGCACCGATGGAATTGAGCGCCTTGACCACATCGGACAGCGAGGCCCCGCCCTTCAGCAGCATCACTTCACCAGGCTGCTGGCGGATTTCGATCTGCGACTGCGCGGTGACGACGGTCTCGCCGCGCCCGAACGGCGCGGGCTGGCTGATCACGGGGTCGGTATTGATGACAACCGAAAGATTGCCGTGTGACACCGCGCTGGCGTCGAGCATGACCTTCTGGTTCATGACCACCGAGCCCGTTCGGGCGTTGATGATGACCTTGGCCATGCCGACGGCGGGGCTGACCTCCAGGCTTTCGATCGCGCCGAGGAAGGCCACGCGCTCGCTCGCGCCGACCGGCGTCTTGACCTGTACCACGCGCCCGTTTAGCGCGTGCGCGGTGTTTGCGCCAAAACGCGCATTGACCGCATCGACCATGCGCGCGGCAGTGGAGAAATCGCTTTGCCGGAGTTCGAGGTTGATGCTGCCGGATTCACCCAGGGCGGTGGCCACGCTGCGTTCCACGGTGGCACCCGCTGGCACCAGACCCACGGCCAGGTGATTGATCTGCGCCTTGCTGCCGTTGGCCGAGGCCCCGGCCCCGCTGACCACCAGGCTGCCCTGCGCCATGGCGTAGACCTGGCCATCCGCGCCTTTCAGCGGCGTCATCACCAGGGTGCCGCCGCGCAGGCTCTTGGCATTGCCGATGGACGATACGGTGATGTCGAGCGTCTGGCCCGGCTGCGAAAACGGTGGCAGGTCGGCCGTGACCATCACCGCAGCCACGTTCTTCAGCTGCATGTTCACGCCGGGCGGCAGGTTGATGCCCATCTGCGTCAGCATGCTGGCGATGCTCTGGGTGGTGAACGGGGTTTGCGTGGTTTGGTCGCCGGTGCCGTCCAGACCCACCACCAGGCCGTAGCCGGCGAGCTGGTTGGCACGCACGCCCTGCACCGAGGCGATGTCCTTGATCCGTTCGGCAGCGGCGCGTTCGGCGTGGATGGCCAGGGGGGCGGCCAGCGCGGTGATCAGCAGCAGTTTGACGAATTTCATGATCCGGCCTTTCAGAGCGGCGCAACGCTGAGGAAGAAACGCGCCAGCCAGCCCATCACTTCGGCGGTATCCAGTTTGGCGCTGGTGCGGTATTCGATGCGTGCATCGGCAACCTTGGCCGACGGCACGGTGTTGCCGGCAAGGATGGTATCGGGCTGCACCACGCCGGACAGGCGGACGTATTCGATGCCCTTGTCGAAGCCGATCTGCTTTTCGCCGGCCACGACGAGATTGCCGTTGGGCAGCACGTCGACGACAGTGACGCTGAGATTGCCGGAGAAGCTGTTGCTGGAATTCAGTGCGGATTCGTCTTCGTATTCATTGGAGGACGCGGCGGTGGCCGTGGCGCGGTTGAGCGTGGTGGCCGACAGCCCGAGCAGCGCGCTGATCGAAGCGTCCGCCGAGCCGGTCTTGCTGCCGGACGAGGACGCCTGCTTGCCGGCCTGGGTGCGTTCGTTGATGGCAATGGTGAGGATATCGCCGATGTGGCGTGCGCGCCGGTCTTCGAACAGCG
>JBEQCD010000079.1:0-10850 GCA_041639515.1 Hydrogenophilales bacterium
CACCCCGGCCACGTCACCGCTGCCATGCCCGGCAGCATCGTCGAGGTGCTGGTTCAGGTCGGGCAGACCGTGAAGGCCGGTGACGGCGTGCTGGTGATCGAAGCAATGAAAATGGAAAACGAAGTGCAGGCGCCCATAGCCGGCGTGGTCATCAGCATCTTCACCCAGAAGGGCGACGCGGTAACGCCCGACATGGCGCTCGTGGAAATCCAACCTGAATAAATAACGACTGAATCGAACAAAGAGGACATGAGGACAAGAGAAAAACAACCTCCTGTCCTCATGTCCTCCTTGTTCAAGATTCTGACCACCCCATGAAACTCGTCCTCGCTTCCACCTCGCGCTACCGGCGTGAGCTGCTGTCCCGCCTGCACCTGCCTTTCGAGGTGCTGTCGCCCGACGTCGATGAAACCCCGCTGCCCGGCGAAACGCCTTCGGCCACGGCCCTGCGCCTGTCGGTGCTGAAAGCGCTGGCCGCCGCATCGACCCATCCCGATGCGCTCATCATCGGCTCCGACCAGGTGCTCATGCTCGATTCAGAACAGCTCGGCAAGCCCGGCAACCACGAGAACGCCTTCGCCCAGTTGAAGAAAATGCAGGGCCGGGCCATGGTCTTCCACACCGCGCTCACCCTGCTGAACAGCCGCACCGGCCATACCCAGACTCGCGACGTGCCCACCGTCGTCCACATCCGCCCGCTCAGCGATGCGCAGATCGAAGCCTACCTGCGCAAGGAACAGCCCTACGACTGCGCCGGCTCGGCCAAGAGCGAATCGCTGGGCATCGCCCTGATGGCGCGCATGGACAGCCCCGACCCCACCGCGCTCATCGGCCTGCCGCTGATGGCATTGACCAACATGCTGGGCAATGAAGGCGTCGATGTCCTCAGCTGGCGCGGGGACTGAGCCATGGCCGGGACGCTCTACCTGATTCCGGTGCCACTCGGCCCGGTTGCACCCGAAACCTGCCTGCCGCCCGACACCCTCGCCGTCGCCCGCCGGCTCGACCATTTCGTCGTCGAACGCGCCAAGACGGCGCGTGCGCACCTCAAGGCCATGGCGCATCCCCTGCCGCTGCAAAGCATTGCAATGCAGGAACTGAACGAACACACCCCGGCCAGCGCAATTGCCGACCTGCTTGCCCCGCTCGTGGCGGGACACGATCTGGGCCTGCTGTCGGAAGCCGGCTGTCCGGCGGTGGCCGACCCCGGTGCGAATCTGGTCCGCGCCGCCCACGCCGCCGGCATCGCCGTCGTGCCGCTGGTCGGACCGTCGTCGATTCTACTGGCGCTGATGGCCTCCGGCCTGGGTGGGCAGCGTTTCGCCTTCCACGGCTACCTGCCGGCCAAGGAACCCGAGCGCAGCCGGAGCATCCAGGCGCTCGAAAAAGCGGCGCGCCGCGACCAGGCCACCCAGCTTTTCATCGAAACGCCTTATCGCGCCGCCGCCCTGCTCGACGCCCTGGCCGCCACGTTGTCGCCTGCCATGCTGGTCAGCGTGGGGGCGGATCTCGGCCTGCCGGGGCAATTCATCCGCACGCAGCGCGCACAGGACTGGCGTGGGTGCAGCGATTTCGTCAAGGACAGGCTGGTGGTGTTCGGGATGGGTGTTTAGCCGGACTCAGAATTTCAGGCGATCGAGCCGGATCACCCGTGTCTCACCCGTCGCGTTCTGCGCCCGCAGCCATTCCGCACCATCCCGGGTGTACACGTCCAGCGGCAGGAGCGACTGCGCGACGCCGTCGACGGACAATGCCAGCCACTGCTTCGTCAGCGCGGCAAACTCCAGCC
Organism: Hydrogenophilales bacterium; assembly: GCA_041639515.1. Lineage (GTDB taxonomy): Bacteria > Pseudomonadota > Gammaproteobacteria > Burkholderiales > Thiobacillaceae > Thiobacillus. The sequence continues at coordinate 1,790 of JBEQCD010000079.1, forward strand.
GCTCGTGGTCGGCACAGGCAATGGGCTGATAGGCCGGGGCGCTCAACGCAGCGTGACGCCGGTTTTTTCAAAGGGCGTGAGGGCAGAAGCCATGGCTGCCCCAAGCCGGCCCGCCAGGCGTTCGGCAAAGCTTTCCTGCTGGGTATAGTCGACGATGTCCTCGGCCTTGACCACATCGCGCGCGACGGACTCGACGCTGCCCAATGCATCGGCCAGACCCAGCTCGATGCTCTTTTCGCCACTCCACACCAGGCCGCTGAACATCTCCGGCGTTTCCTTCAGGCGCTTGCCCCGCCCCTCGCGCACCACGCCGATGAACTGGCCGTGGATTTCCTCCAGCATCTGCCTGGCAAACGCCTGCTGTTTGGGATCGACCGGCGAGAAGGGGTCGAGGAAGCCCTTGTTTTCGCCGGCGGTGAGCAGGCGCCGCTCGACGCCGAGTTTTTCCATGGTCTGGGTAAAGCCGAAGCCGTCCATGAGCACGCCGATGGAGCCGACGATGCTGGCCTTGTCGACGTAGATTTTATCGGCCCCGGCGGCGACGTAATAACCGCCCGAGGCGCAGATGTCGTCGACCACGGCGTACAGCGGCGTGTTCGGATGCAGCTTGCGCAGGCGCTTGATCTCGTCGTAGATCTGCCCGGCCTGCACCGGGCTGCCGCCGGGGCTGTTGATGCGCAGGATCACGCCCTTGGTTTTTTCGTCTTCGAACGCGCCCTGCAGGCTGGCGATGATGGCATCGGCGCTGGCTTCCTCCGAGGCGATCACGCCCTGCAGATCGACCAGCGCCGTGTGTTCCCGGGGGATCGACACGCTGTCGCCGCCGAACCAGCCGGCGGCGAGAAACAGCACGATGAAGAGATAAAGGAAGCCCAGGGTCTTGAACAGGATGCCCCAGTGACGGGTGCGACGCTGTTCCTGGATGGCCGACATCGCCAGCTTTTCGAGTACCTGGCGTTCCCAGTTGGGGTCTTTTTGTGCTTCGCTCATTGCGTTTCCACGAGATAGATATGGCCGTCGCGTTCGACGACGGGAAGGGAAATCAGGCCGCGTCCGGCGCAACGCCCGCCCACGCAGGCACCGCTGGCGGGATGATAGAGCGCACCGTGCGTGGCGCAGATCAAGTATAGCCGCGAGTCGTCGAAGAACTCGCCCTCCTGCCAGTCGAGTTCCACCGGTACGTGGCCGCACTGGTTGAGGAAGGCGCGCGGCTGGCCGTCGTAGCGCACCACAAAGGCGGGCTGCACCTTGCCGAAGCGCGTCAGTTCAAATCGCACGCCCCGTCCGCCTTCGGCCAGCGTCTCACCGGAGCAGATCAGGCGTTCGCCATCAGCCATGCGTGTACCTCGGCAAAACTGTTCATCAGTGCCAGCGGCGCGTGCGGGTGCAGGTCGTCTGCCTCGTGCGCACCGTAGGTCACGCCCAGGCTGGCGACCCCCGCATTGGCCGCCATCAGCAGGTCGTGGCTGGTATCCCCGATCACCAGCGTTCGGGCCGGATCGGCATCGAGTTCGTCGACGAGTTCCAGCACCATCGCAGGATGCGGCTTGGAGTGGGTCTGGTCTGCACAGCGCGTGGCGGCAAAGTGCGGCCCCAGTCCGCTCGCCTCCAGCGCACGCGCCAGTCCCACCCGGCTCTTGCCGGTGGCGACCGCCAGCGTGAACCCGCTGTCGCGCAATGCCCGGATGCCTTCCGGCACGCCCGCAAACAGCGGAATGTCGGCATCCTGCCCCAGGTAGTGGTGGCGGTAGCGCTCGACCAGACGGGGATAGTCGTCCTCCGCAAGGTCGGGCAACAGGGTTTGCAGCGCCTGGACCAGGCCCAGGCCGATGATCTGGCGCGAGTCGCGGTCACTCGGGGCGGCGAGACCAATGTCCTCGCAGGCGCGCTGGATGGAATCGACAATCACCCCGGCGGAATCCATCAGGGTGCCGTCCCAGTCGAAAATCAGTAAGTCGAATTGCTTGGGCATGATTCGGTTCGTTAGCCGTTACAAGGAGGACAAGAGTACAAGAGGAAAACCATGCAGATCGAACAAGGGTTTTCTACTGTCCTCTTGTCCTCGTTACTCAGGGGTGCTCATTCAGCGCAAGCAGAAACTCCGCCAGATCTGCCGGCAGCTGCGCTTCGATTTCGAGCGGTTCGCTGCTGATGGGGTGGGCGAAGGCCAGATGGGCAGCGTGCAGGAACATGCGCTTCAGACCTCGCTTGACCAAAACCCGGTTCATCTCGAAGTCGCCGTACTTGTCGTCGCCCGCGATGGGAAACCCCAGGTGCGAGGTATGGACCCGGATCTGGTGCGTGCGCCCGGTCTTCAGTTCGGCTTCGAGCAAGGTGAAGTCCTGAAACCCCTGCTGGCGACGGAAGATGGTGTGGGCGGTCTGGCCGTCGTCACGCACGGTCACGCGTTTTTCGCCGTTGTCGTCCACCCGCTTGTGCAGCGGCAGCTTCACATGCTGCACCGGGTTGGGCCAGCGGCCAGCCACCAGGGTGAGATAGCGCTTCTTGATCTGGCCGTCGCGCATGGCGGCGTGCAGGTTCACCAGCGCCCTTCGCTTGAGCGCGATCAGCAGCACGCCGGAGGTTTCGCGGTCGAGCCGGTGCACCAGCTCCATGTAACGGCATTCCGGCAGTTCCAGCCGCATCTGTTCGATCACCCCGCGCGAGATGCCGCTGCCCCCATGCACCGCCATGCCGGCGGGTTTGTTCAGGGCGATCAGGGCTTCGTCGCGATACAGGATGCGGGGCAGCAGGCGATTGGCCGAAGGCGGCAGCCGAGTCACCCCGGCCGCTGCCGGCGCGGCCATGCGCACGGGCGGAATGCGCACTTCGTCACCCGGCTGGAGGCGATGGCCGACATCGACGCGACCGCCGTTGACGCGCACTTCGCCGCCGCGCACGAGCTTGTAGATCCGGCTCTTGGGCACGCCCTTCAGCTGGGTCAGCAGGAAGTTGTCCAGGCGCTGGCCGTCCGCCCCGTCGTCTATCTTCAGCCTGCGGACAGAATCTTTCTCTAAGTCCTTCATTTTCATATACACTACTGCCGGTTCAGGTGCTGTCATGCCTGTCCATATGGATACCACGCCGGTTACAACGCTCACCGGCCGCCGCCTGCCCGGCCCGTCTGGATTCCTGCCGCCTGGCTCATGTCCGCGCGAACAGTCGAAACCACCCGCCCCGCCAGTCGGCAAAGCAGCGATGTTATCAACGACGCGACACCACGCATACGAAAACAGCGTTCACGCCCGGAAGATTCATTCCAGCGGGAATCGGAAAGACCGCCCCGGCCCTGCCGGCGACACTCTCCAGGAACAGGACACCCCAACCATGCATTCGCCCAACTCAACCGTGATCGCATGAGCCGCTTCAGCTAGGCGGCAGTCTGGCCTGTCCCGTATGCACGCGCGCGGGAGAAATAATGAAGCGCATGCTATTCAATGCAACCCAGGCGGAAGAACTCCGGGTTGCCATCGTCGACGGCCAAAAACTTGTCGACCTTGACATCGAGTCCGCCAGCAAGGAACAACGCAAGGGCAACATCTACAAGGGTGTCGTCACTCGCGTCGAACCCAGCCTTGAGGCCGCCTTTGTCGACTACGGTTGCGAACGCCACGGCTTCCTGCCGTTCAAGGAAATCGCCCGCTCCTGCCTGCCCGGCAACGGCAAGGTTCCCGAGAACCTGAAAGAAGGCCAGGAACTCCTGGTCCAGGTGGAAAAGGACGAACGCGGCAACAAGGGCGCGGCGCTGACCACCTATGTGTCGCTGGCCGGCCGCTACGTCGTGCTGATGCCGACCAACCCCCGCGGCGGCGGCGTTTCGCGCCGCATCGAGGGCGAAGAGCGCAACGAACTGCGCGACACCCTGGCCCAGCTCGACATTCCCGAAGGCATGAGCCTGATCGCCCGCACCGCCGGCATCGGCCGCAGCGCCGAGGAATTCCAGTGGGACCTCAGCTACCTGCTCCGCATCTGGGAAGCCATCGACGGCGCAGCCGGACAGATTCGCGCCCCCGAACTCATCTATCTCGAATCCAACCTCATCACCCGCGCCATCCGCGACCATTTCTCGGCGGATATCGGCGAAATCCTCATCGACACGGAAGACGTGTACGAACAGGCCCGCGCCTTCATGGAAAACGTGATGCCGGCCAACGTCAACAAGGTCAAGCTCTACCGCGACGACGTGCCGCTGTTCTCGCGTTTCCAGATCGAACACCAGATCGAATCGGCGTTTTCGCGCCAAGTCAACCTGCCCTCGGGCGGAGCCATCGTCATCGACCATACCGAAGCCCTGGTTTCGGTCGATGTGAACTCGGCACGCGCCACCAAGGGCAGCGATGTCGAGCAGACCGCATTCAATACCAATCTCGAAGCCGCAGACGAAGTGGCCCGCCAGATGCGCCTGCGCGACCTCGGCGGCCTGATCGTGATCGACTTCATCGACATGGAGAACCCCAAGCATCAGCGCGAGGTGGAAAACCGCCTGCGAGACGCCCTCCATCACGACCGCGCCCGCGTGCAAACCGGCAAGATCTCGCGCTTCGGCCTGCTGGAAATGTCGCGCCAGCGGCTCCAGCCCTCGCTCGGCGAAACCAGCTACAACACCTGCCCGCGCTGCCACGGCACCGGCCATATCCGCGGCACCGAATCCTCGGCCCTGCACATCCTGCGCATCCTGCAGGAAGAGGCGATGAAGGAAAACACTGGTGCCATCCATGTGCAGTTGCCGGTTGACGTTGCCACCTTCCTGCTCAACGAAAAGCGCGTCGACATCCACACCCTGGAGTCGCGCCTCAAGGTCAATGTGGTGATGATTCCCAACATCCACATGGAGACGCCGAACTACACACTCACGCGCCTGCGCCACGACGAACTGAACCAGCGCGACGCCGCCGAGCCCAGCTACAAGATGGCGACCGTGCCGGAAACCGAAACGGTCTACCAGACCGCGCAGGCTGCGGCCCCCGCGCGCCAGGAAGCCGCCGTCAAATCGATTGCCCCGCCCCCGCAGCCGGCCCCGGTTGCCGTGGCCCAGCCCGTCGTCCCCGCTGCCGCGCCTTCCCAGGGTGGCCTGTTCGAGCGCATTTTCGGCTGGTTCAAGAAACGTGGCGACGAGACCCCCAGCGAGCCCGCCGCCGAAGCGGTCGCCGCTCCGGCTGCACCGGTTCGCAGCGATCGCAATGGTGAGCGCCGCGAACGCAAGTCCGGCCAGCGCCGGGGTCGCGGCGAAGGCCGTTCATCCGAACCTCGTGGCGAGGCGCGTGCAGCCGATTCCCGCAATGGTGAAAAGCGGAATGAAACCCGCGCCAGCGAAGGCCGGAACGAAGCCCGCCCGACCGAAGCACGTGAACCGAAGCAACCGCGTCCGCCGCGCCAGCCCAAACAGCCTCGTCCCGAAGCCGATCTTGCCCAGGCACCCCAGGCAGTCGCCGCCGCGTCGGTGGAAACCGCTGGTGAGGAAAAACGCGAATCGCGTAACCGTCGGGGCCGGGGCCGCCGTGGTCGCGGCGAAGGCCGCACCGAGAACGGTGCCAACGGCACCGCTACGCCGCACGCCATCATCGAAACCGCCGGCTATCGCGCGGTGATCGAAGTGGCACGCCCGGCCCGATCCGCCGCAGCCCAGCAGACCCCACCGGCACAGCAGGCGCTGCAACTCGAAGCCGCTGCGCCTTCGTCTATGCCCGGTGCCGTTACCGCCACTCCGGCCAGCGTGCTGGCCCAGCTTGCCGCTGGCAACAGTGACCTGCAGCAGGTGGAAACCCAGGGCGCAGCCGCAGCATCGGCCGCAAACATCGACACCGAGCCCGGCCGGCCGCGCCGCCGTCGTCGGCCCTCGGCCAAGTCCGATGCCGAACCGGTGAGCCTGCAGCAGGTGGAAACCAGCGCACCGGCCGGTAACGCCATCGAGGCCCCGGCAGCCGCACCGGCCCCGCACCCCACCCGCAGGCGCGCGCGTCCGCAGGTGGCTGCAACGCAAGAACCGCTGGTCCAGGTGGAAACGCACACGAACTGATGCACCCCGCCTGAAAAAGCACAAGGGCCGCTGATGCGGCCCTTGTGCTTTTTGGCTCAGGCAATCAGACGCGTGATGCGCTGCTGCCCGATATCTCGCGAATCAGTCCCTGCACGGCGTCCTGGATCATGTCGAGGTTTTCCTCGAAACCCTGCGGACCGCCGTAGTAGGGATCAACGACATCCAGGTTCGGATACTTGCGGCTGAATGACAGCAGACGTCTGACCTTGTCCTGATGACGAGCCGGCGCACGCTGCATCAGGCGGTCCATGTTGTCACCGTCCATGGCGAGGATGTAATCGAACCGCTCGAAGTCGACATCCTCAACTTTTCGACCGCGCAAGCCGCCGATGTCGACGCCACGCTGCCGGATGGCGGCCTGGGCGCGAGGATCGGGCGGCGAGCCCACATGGTAGGCATGCGTTCCCGCTGAATCCGCCTCGATCTGGCCTTCCAGCCCCGCATCGCGCACTGCCTTGCGGAACATGCCCTCTGCCATGGGTGACCTGCAGATATTGCCCATGCACACGAAAAGAACCTTTACCGCCATGTAAATCCTTCAAAAAATAACGAACAGCGCATCTTCATAAGCGACAGCCGCGATGCTGCCCCGGCTTGACCTGATAACACGCACGCGGCCAGGGGCCCTGCGACGCAGCATAGAGTCACCGCAGTGCATCAGGTTCCGCCAACCTCAATCCAGCGCGCTTTTCCAGTTATGCCACTGGATCGGCGCGGGCTTCACTTCCGCCTGGGCCTCAGCCTGTTTGCTCTTGGCGTAGGCCTCTGCATGCTGCATGAATTTCTGCAGGTCGGCATTCGCCTGGCGGGTTTGCGCCTCCATATCCTCGGCACTCAGCGGCGCTTCAACCAGTTGGGTCTCGATCCGCAGGATCGTCGCGTAACGCTCGGTCAGCGTGCGCAGCATCGCGTCGAGCTTGTCGCCGGTGAAGGCATAGCGCAGTTTTTTGGTGAGGAACAGCCGCAGGATTGCGCCGTCGCCCGGATTGGCGCGATTGTTGACCGCTGCGGCTTCCTTCTGCAGCCAGCCGCGCAGGCGCAAGGGGGTGATCTCCACACCGGGGTTCAGGATGGCAATGAAAATTTGTCCGGAGGCCATACGGGGCTCGTGTTCCAGTCAGGCAAAAGCGGCATTGTGCATTCGAGTGCGTCCCGACGCCAGCCGCACGAGCCGCCCTACTCCCGCTCTGCCACGCCGAACAGCAATGCCTTCAGTTCCTTCAACTGATCGCGCAGCACGGCGGCCTTTTCGAACTCCAGGTTCTTCGCCGCGTCCTGCATATCCTTTTCTATCTTCTTCACTTTTCTGGTCAGCGACTTCTCGTCCATGACCTTGTATTCCGCGGCGGTCTGCGCGGCTTTCAGCTCCTGGCGCGCGGTGTCGGCGTCGTACACGCCGTCAATGATGTCCTTGATGCGCTTGACCACACCGCGCGGAACGATGCCGTGCTCGGCGTTGAAGGCGAGCTGCTTGTTACGGCGACGCTCGGTTTCGTCGATGGCGCGCCGCATCGAATCGGTGATCCTGTCGGCGTAGAGGATGGCAGTGCCGTTGAGGTGGCGCGCGGCGCGGCCGATGGTCTGGATCAGCGAACGCTCGGAACGCAGGAAGCCCTCCTTGTCGGCATCCAGTATCGCCACCAAGGACACTTCTGGAATATCGAGGCCCTCGCGCAGCAGGTTGATGCCGACCAGCACGTCGAACTCGCCCAGGCGCAGGTCGCGGATGATCTCCACGCGCTCGACGGTATCGATGTCCGAATGCAGATAGCGCACCTTGATGCCGTGTTCGGCGAGGTAGTCGGTGAGGTCCTCGGCCATGCGCTTGGTCAGCGTGGTCACCAGCACGCGTTCGCCGACGGCGATGCGCTTCCTGGCCTCGCTCATCAGGTCATCCACCTGGGTCGCCACCGGCCGTACCTCGACCACCGGATCGACCAGGCCGGTGGGCCGCACCACCTGCTCCACCACCTGGCCGGCGTGCTCGGCTTCATATTTGGCCGGCGTCGCGGAGACAAACACGGTCTGCGGCATCAGCCCCTCGAATTCCTCGAATTTCAGCGGCCGGTTGTCGAGCGCCGACGGCAGGCGGAAGCCGTAATCGACCAGGTTTTCCTTGCGTGAACGGTCGCCCTTGTACATGCCGCCTACCTGGGTGACGGTGACGTGCGACTCGTCCATGAACAGGATCGCGTCCTTCGCCAGGTAGTCGATCAGCGTGGGCGGCGGCTCGCCCGGCTTGCGGCCCGACAGGTGGCGCGAGTAGTTCTCGATGCCCTTGCAGAAACCCAGCTCGACCATCATCTCGAGATCGAAGCGCGTGCGCTGCTCCAGCCGCTGCGCCTCGACCAGCTTGTTGTTGGCGTAGTACCACTCCAAACGCTCGCGCAGTTCGACCTTGATCTGTTCGATGGCGCGCAGCGTGGTTTCACGCGGGGTGACGTAGTGGCTGGACGGGAACACGGTAAAGCGCGCGACTTTCTGCAGGATCTGCCCGGTCAGCGGGTCGAACAGGTGCAGGGTTTCCACCACGTCGTCGAACAGCTCGAGGCGAATCGCGGTTTCGGCGTGTTCGGCCGGGAAGATGTCGATCACATCACCTCGCACGCGAAAATGCCCGCGCGTGAACTCGAAGTCATTGCGCTCGTACTGCATCTGCGTCAACCGGGTAATCACGTCGCGCTGGCTCAGCTTTTCGCCCGTGCGCAGCAGCAGGATCATGCTGTGGTAGTCAGACGGGTCGCCGATACCGTAGATCGCCGACACGGTGGCGACGATCACGGTGTCGCGCCGTTCCAGCAGCGACTTGGTCGCCGAGAGCCGCATCTGCTCGATGTGGTCGTTGATGCTGGAGTCTTTTTCGATGAAAAGATCGCGCGCCGGCACGTAGGCTTCGGGCTGGTAGTAGTCGTAGTAGGAGACGAAGTATTCGACCGCGTTTTCCGGGAAAAACTCGCGCATTTCCGAGTACAGCTGCGCCGCCAGCGTCTTGTTCGGCGCCATCACGATGGCCGGACGACCGGT
>JBEQCD010000080.1:0-10794 GCA_041639515.1 Hydrogenophilales bacterium
ACGCTCTTCCGATCTCCCCGCTCTTGCCGTACCGCTTGCCCCCATCTGGCATGCCCGCCTGGCGCTGGATTTCCAGCAGCGCGGCGCGGCCACGATTCTGGCGCGGCGCGAGCATGCCGGCCCGCTGCGGGTGCAGAAAGCGCTCTATCCGGAAGGCGAGGGCGTCTGCCATGTCATCGTGCTGCATCCGCCGTCCGGCATCGCCGGGGGCGACGAACTGAACATCGCCGTGAAGGTGGACGCCGGCGCGCATGCCTTGCTCACCACGCCGGGCGCGGGCAAGTGGTATCGCAGCGCCGGCCCTTGGGCGACACAGCGGCTGGATTTTGCAGTGGGTGCGGACGCCACGCTGGAATGGCTGCCGCAGGAGAACATCGTGTTCGATGCGGCGCGCGCGGACATGCAGAGCCGGATCGAACTGGATGCGGCGGCGCGCTTCATCGGCATGGACATTTTGTGCCTCGGGCGGCGCGCCTCTGGCGAAGGATTCGATCACGGCGCGCTGCAGCTTGATACCCGGGTGCAGCGCGGCGGGCAACCGCTGTGGCTGGAACGCGGGCGGCTCGACGGCGGTTGCGGCCTGCAGGCGTCCGCAGCCGGGCTGGCGGGCTTCAGCGTCAGCGGCACGCTGCTGGCCGCCGCGCCGCGCATCGAACCCGGATTGCTGGCCGCCTGCCGGGCGGTGCCGCTGCTGGAAAGCGGCGCGCAGAGCGGCATCACGCTGCTGCCCGATCTGCTGGTGGCGCGCTATCTGGGGCATGCGTCGGAAGCCGCGCGGCACTGGTTTTTTGCTTTGTGGCAGCTGCTGCGTCCCGCGCTGATCGGGCGCGACGCGCAGATGCCGCGTATCTGGAACACTTGAGACAAACACGATGGAACTGACCCCGCGCGAGAAAGACAAGCTGCTGATTTTTACCGCCGCGCTGCTGGCCGAACGCCGCCGCGCGCGCGGCCTCAAGCTCAATTACCCGGAAGCGGTGGCCTTCATCACCGCCGGCATCCTCGAAGGCGCGCGCGACGGCCGCAGCGTGGCTGAGCTGATGCACTACGGCACCACGCTGCTGGCGCGCGCGGACGTGATGGAAGGCGTGGCAGAAATGATCCCGGATATCCAGGTCGAAGCCACCTTTCCCGACGGCACCAAGCTCGTCACCGTTCATCACCCCATCATTTATTGAGATTTCCATAACTCATGACATCGCCAATTCTGTGTAGGTCGGATGAGGCCGCAGGCCGTTATCCGACGAATGCGAGGCTTCCATACGGCGGAAGGCGCGGAGTTTATGCCCTTCAGGGTGCTTTTCCGCCCTACATAAACGGTAAGCAAATGTGGATGTCATGTGTTATGGAAACATCAATAGGAGCGGCGCATGATCCCAGGTGAAATGCAGATTCAGCCCGGCGAGATCGAACTCAATGTCGGTCGCGCCACGCAGGTGCTGGAAGTGGCCAATACGGGCGATCGCCCGATCCAGGTCGGCTCCCACTACCACTTTCATGAAACCAACACCGCGCTGGCATTCGACCGCGAGCAGGCGCGCGGCATGCGCCTGAACATCGCGGCAGGCACCGCAGTGCGCTTTGAGCCGGGCCAGACGCGCACAGTGGAACTCGTGGCCTATGCGGGCGAGCGCAAGGTGTATGGCTTTCAGGGCAGGATCATGGGTTCTCTTTAACAACAGGAAAGATCGATATGAAACACACATTTTCCGCACTGCTCATGATGTTGTTTACCTCGTTTGCCTTCGCTCACCCGGGTGAACATCACGGCGGCATGCTGAACGCCATCGCGCATCTGCTGAGCGAGCCGGATCATCTGGCCATGGCGTTCATTGCCGTGGTGGTTGGCGTTGCGGGCGCACGGTTTTTCCGCCGCCGCACTGCGGCCAGAATTCTGGCCAAGCGTCGCTAACCCGGCCAACAGGAGACCGTCATGCCCGTTAGCATCAGCCGGCAAGCCTATGCCGAAATGTTCGGCCCCACCGTCGGCGACCGGGTGCGCCTGGCCGACACCGAACTGTGGATCGAGGTGGAACACGACCACACGCTCTACGGCGAGGAAGTGAAATTCGGCGGCGGCAAGGTGATCCGCGACGGCATGGGGCAGGGCCAGCGCGTGGCGGCCGACGTGGCCGACACTGTCATCACCAATGCGCTCATCGTCGATGCCGTGGCCGGCATCATCAAGGCCGACATCGGCCTCAAGGGCGGCTACATATCCGCCATCGGCAAGGCCGGCAATCCCGACGTGCAGCCGGGCATCGACATCGCCATTGGCGCGGGCACCGAGATCATCGCGGGCGAGGGCATGATCGTCACCGCGGGCGGCATCGACAGCCACATCCATTTCATCTGCCCGCAGCAGATCGAGGAAGCGCTGATGAGCGGGGTGACCACGATGCTCGGCGGCGGCACCGGCCCTGCTACCGGCACCTACGCCACCACCTGCACGCCGGGGCCGTGGCATATCCACCGCATGCTGCAGGCGGCCGACGCGTTCCCGATGAACCTCGGCTTTTATGGCAAGGGCAACGCCAGCCAGCCGGAACCGCTACGCGAACAGGTGCGCGCTGGGGCGATGGGCCTGAAGCTGCACGAGGACTGGGGCACCACCCCGGCGGCGATCGACAACTGCTTGAGCGTGGCCGACGAAATGGACGTTCAGGTGGCGATCCACAGCGACACGCTCAATGAATCCGGCTTCGTCGAAACCACGCTGGCGGCGTTCAAGGGACGCACCATCCACACCTTTCACACCGAAGGCGCGGGCGGCGGCCACGCGCCCGACATCATCCGCGCGGCGTCGATGCCCAACGTGCTGCCGAGCTCCACCAATCCGACCATGCCGTTCACGGTCAACACCATCGACGAGCATCTCGACATGCTGATGGTGTGCCACCACCTCGACGCCGCGATCGCTGAGGACATCGCCTTCGCCGAAAGCCGCATCCGCCGCGAGACCATCGCCGCCGAGGACATCCTGCACGACCTCGGCGCATTCTCCATGATGTCGTCCGACTCGCAGGCGATGGGGCGCGTGGGCGAGGTGATCATCCGCACCTGGCAGGCGGCGCACAAGATGAAACTGCAGCGCGGCTTTTTGCCTCCTTCCTCCGAAGGCGGCGGAGAGGGCGATGTTCAGTCCAATCCGCGCAACGACAATTTCCGCGTCAAGCGCTACATCGCCAAATACACTATCAACCCCGCCATCACCCACGGCATCGGCCATGTGGTCGGCTCGATCGAGCCCGGCAAACTGGCCGATCTGGTGCTGTGGAAGCCGGCCTTCTTCGGCGTCAAGCCGAGCCTGATCGTCAAGGGCGGCATGATCGCGGCGGCGGCGATGGGCGACCCCAACGCCTCCATTCCCACGCCGCAGCCGGTGCATTACCGGCCCATGTTCGGCAGCTTCGGCGGCGGGCTCAAAACCTCCGTCACCTTCGTGTCGCAGGCTGCGCTGGAAAACCCCGAAGTGGCCGCGCTCAATCTTGCCAAGCCGCTGATCGCGGTGAAAAACACGCGCAATTTGAGCAAGCGGGACATGCTGCACAACAGCGCTACGCCAGTGATCGAAGTCGACCCCGAAACCTACGCAGTGCGCGCAGACGGCGAGCTGCTGGTGTGCGAACCGGCCACCGAACTGCCGATGGCGCAACGCTACTTCTTGTTCTGAATATGATCCTGATCGAACACCGCGCCCCCGAAAACGCCACCGCCACTGAACTACTGCAGCTGCCGTTCGAACTGCGCAGCAAGTGTCGCCTGCGCACCCGGCTGGCCAGCGGCGAAGAGGCCGGCCTGTTTCTCGAACGCGGTGCCGTGCTGCGTGCCGGCGACCGCCTGCTGGCCAACGATGGCCGCGTGGTTGAAGTGGTGGCCGCGCCCGAGCAGGTGATGGACGTGCGCAGCAGCGACGCGCATCTGCTGGCGCGCGCCGCCTATCACCTGGGCAACCGCCATGTGGCAGTGGAACTGCAGCCCGGCCTCGTGCGCTTTGCGCGCGATCATGTGCTGGGTGAAATGGTGCGCGGTCTGGGGCTGGAGGTAATCGAGACCGAAGCGCCGTTCGAGCCCGAAAGCGGCGCCTATGGCGGCCACGGCGGCCACGCCCACCCGCACGGCCACAGCGCCGACGGCGAAGGGCGCGGTCCGCGCATTCACGACATGATGCTGCTCGGCCGCAAATGATCCTGAAAACCTCAGTTGGACGCGTCCGAGCGTGCGGTTTTTGGGTTGTCTGGCAAGGCGCGATGAGGCGCATGGCCGCCCCCTGCAACGAAGAGCAACGCGGCCAGACAGCCCAAAAACCGTGCGATCGGGTGCGTAGCGGTCTCACCTTCCGGATGATCCTGATCGAAGGCGCGGACGTCAGCATTCATGCGGTTTCTCGAAGGCAAAGAAGCGGTCAACTGAGGTTTTTTGGATGACCCCCGCCCTGATCCGCCTGCTGCATCTGGTGAGCCCGACCCTGCCGGTAGGCGCCTATACCTATTCGCAAGGACTGGAATGGGCGGTGGAAACCGGCACGATCAAAAACGAAGCCGGCGCGCTTAACTGGATCAGCGATTGCCTGCAATTCGGTCTGGCGCGGTTCGAAGCTGTCTACCTGGCGCACATGCTGGCCGCCTGGGAACACAAAGACATGAAGCGGCTGGCTGAACTCGACGCCGAATTCATCGCCAGCCGCGAAAGCGCGGAACTGCGCGCAGAAACCCTGCAAATGGGCTATTCGCTGGCGCGCCTGCTGACCGATCTGGGCAGTTTTACCGCGCCCACCAAGGCCGGCTTGAGCCAGCCGAGCTTTCCGCTGGCCTGGAGCTGCGCCGCGGCCGCCTGGTCGGTGCCCGCCCACGACGCGATCGGCGGCTACCTGTGGGCGTGGGCCGAAAACCAGGTCATGGCCGCCGTCAAAGCCGTTCCGCTCGGGCAAACTGCCGGCCAGCGCATTCTGCTGGCGCTGGGCGAACGCATCCCGCAATTCGCGGCCGCTGCGGCGTGCTGCCCGCTCGACGCCACCGCCAACTTCCTGCCGGCATTTTCCATCGCCAGCAGCCGTCACGAAACCCAATACACGAGATTGTTCCGCTCATGACCCATCGTTCCCAGCCCTTGCGCGTCGGCATCGGCGGCCCCGTCGGCTCCGGAAAAACCGCGCTGACGCTCGCCCTGTGCCAGGCCCTGCGCACGCGCTACAACCTCGCTGTCGTCACCAACGACATCTACACCGAAGAAGACGCGCAGTTCCTGGTGCGCAACGAAGCGCTGGCCGCCGACCGCATCATCGGTGTCGAAACCGGCGGCTGTCCGCACACCGCCATCCGCGAAGACGCCAGCATCAATCTCGAAGCCGTCGACCGCCTCAACACCCGCTTCCCCGGCCTCGACGTGATCTTCGTCGAAAGCGGCGGCGACAACCTCGCCGCCACCTTCAGCCCCGAACTGTCCGACCTCACGATCTACGTCATCGACGTCGCCGCCGGCGAAAAAATCCCGCGCAAAGGCGGCCCCGGCATCACCAAATCCGACCTGCTCGTGATCAACAAGGTCGACCTCGCCCCCAGGGTCGGCGCTTCGCGGGACGTGATGGCCCAGGACACCAAACTCATGCGCGGCGAACGCCCGTTCGTGTTTTCCAACCTCAAAACCGGGCAGGGGCTGGCGGACATCATTGCGTTCATCGAGCGGCAGGGGATGCTGCGGGCGGCTTGATGCGTGGAGAGGGGGTGTTGGTAGCAGGGGGCTGGTGGGCTGAATCCGGCTCTTGGCAAGGGTACAAGTTTTGTTGTGCGGCCGTCGCCTACTCGGCCAAAGGCGACGAAGGGCTTTCGATTCACTCCGTCCGCAATGCAAACAGCACTGGACACTAGCTTGTTTGGCAATGCGAACGGCTGCTTTGGTGATGTCAGTCGGCTGCAAGCGTGATGAGCTTCCATGGACGGAAATATTCAGTCACATATGGCCTAAGGTTGGTGGAGTAATCGCAACCAATACGGTCATTGCGTTTTTGTTGTTTCAGGCTGTGTGGAATTCGCGGAATCTGTTTTTTGAATAAATTCAGATGAAGCTTGTTCATGCGCCTCTTCCTCGCTCATGCCCGCTTTCATCAACTCAATGCTGCGCTGCATAACTGGAATTATTGTTTCTTCTAGGTTCTTACCGGACGCAACCAATCCGCGCTTCATTAACTCGACTTGCATCTGTAGTGCGTATAGTTTTTTTTCTTGGTACTGCTTCTGTATACCTGCTCCTTGTTGATGCGCATACGGTAGAGCTTTGAATTTTTCAATCCACGAGTCTTCTGATTGCATTCGGCCAATCAAAGCCTCGATGGACAACGTGGCTGGGTCAGGTGCACCCCTCATTTTTCCAATGACAACCAGCGCCAAAATGAAAACAATGACTGCAATAATAATTTCCATGAATGGCTCGCAAGAAATGTTTTACGACATAGGAACGAGAATGTCAGGCCGCAGTTTCATTATTACCTGAAAGTCCGCTATTGGCCGGGATCACGTATACGGCATCATGCCAGAAAGCGTGCAGTCGGCCAGGTACTGTCATTGAGCCGCAACGCCTTTAGCGGTCATTACTCGACGATAGAGGCCAACCCAGTTCAAAGACGCGTACAAAATATAGGGTGATGCTGTGCGTGGTCTTGGCTATTACTTTTGATACTAATTGTTTCTTGGGAGGTTGCGATGCTGGAGATTTCGCGTGTCCGATTCGAGGCCCTTGCTGCGTACTGCCGGCAGCCGGGTGCACTGATCGCGGCTAGGGAAGTTCGTTGGCTTCAGATGCATGACGAAGCCGTGCTCATTGTTGTCATCCGCGACGTGACGGACGGCGATTACTCGGCCATGTTGTTGGTGAAGGACCTCAAAGATCGGTTCCGCTGGGTGCATATGACGGCCTTTTTTGAAACCATCGAAGCAGCCCTCGCTGAGGTGCCTGAGTTGGTCGAGCGCATCTACGGTGATCTAGAGAAGAAACGAGTTCAAGGCGACGAGAAGGGCAAGCCGATGGATTTCTTTACTCCGATAGCACCCAAGGAGAGGCTCAACGCCGATTTCACGACCATAAGCACCTTGGAAGGCTATTCACCCGCTGTAGGGCTGATGAGGCCCATGATGCGGTGGTACGAAGACGCCGACGGCAACTTCGTAGAGCAGTTTCAAACAACAGGTTTCGACACACGGTTGTGGGAGCTATACCTGTTCGCGGTGCTGGTTGAAGCAGGGTATGTTTTCGACAAGTCCGTCGCAGTACCAGACCTTCAAGCTCGCAACGCAAGGGGAGAGCTTTGCGTCGAAGCAACGACGATCAATCCCAGCCGCAACAAGAAGGGGGAGCTTGTTCCACCACCACCGCTTGAAGAGCCGGAGCAGATAGAGGCTTTCCAGCAGCAATATATGCCTATCCGATACGCTGGGGCGCTGACCGCCAAGCTTGAGAAGAGGTATTGGGAAAAGGAGAACGTCAAGGGTCGTCCGTTAGTGCTCGCAATCCAGGATTTTCACGCACCCATGTCGATGGTCATGAGTAGAACGGCCTTGCCAATTTACCTGTACGGCATGGTCTGGGATTGGACTCGCAATTCATCTGGCGAGTTGGTCATTATTCCCAGGAAGGTGGCCTCCCATGTATGGGGCACAAAGGCGGTGCCCTCGGGGTTCTTTGGCCTTCCAAACTCCGAAAATGTGAGTGCGATCATCGCGAATGCCAGTGCTACCATCTCTAAGTTCAACCGGATGGGTGTGCTTGCCGGCTTTGGCTCAAAGCGCGTGCGGCTTATCAGAAAGGGGACGGCAGCAAACCCGGACCCAAACTCGGAAATGCCCGTTGTCTTTGTTCATGAAGTGAATGCTCCGGACTACAGCGAGACTTGGATGGAAGGCATGGATATCTATCACAACCCTCGCGCGTTGCACCCGCTGCACCCAAGTATGCTACCGGGGGCAGCACATCATTGGCTTCGTGAAGATGGGCAATTGGAATCGAGGGTGCCGCAGTGGCAGCCATTTGCCTCCACCACACAGATATTCGTACCTGAGTAGTTGAGGTTCGCGAAAACGTCACAGACGTATCTGGCCACTCTATGTAGCCCGACAGCCAACCAGGCGATCCCAGACAAGCCAGTGTCCGGTGCCGTTTAAACTGCGGACAGAGCGAA
This sequence comes from Hydrogenophilales bacterium, assembly GCA_041639515.1. Taxonomy (GTDB): domain Bacteria; phylum Pseudomonadota; class Gammaproteobacteria; order Burkholderiales; family Thiobacillaceae; genus Thiobacillus. The sequence continues at coordinate 8,171 of JBEQCD010000080.1, forward strand.
TCAAAAACCCTTCGTCGCCTTTGGCCGAGGAGCCGCCCGTTTGCGGCTATCGATACGCACTTCCGCTCAGAGTCGGCATCCACCAATCCTTGAGCAACCAATCATCAACCCAAACGCCCGTATCAGAGAAAGAGGACCTTGCATTGCAACATCCTCTTTTTGCGTTTCGCGTCGATTGAAATATTCGGTGCAAGTCTCAGCCCCGAAGTCTTCTTATGGATGAGCTTCCTCATGCCTTGCCGACTCCCAAACATGGAGCGCCTGCTTCCGGGTTTCCCCCCAGTGGTAGCCACCCAACTTGCCGCTTTGCTGGATGACGCGGTGGCAGGGGATCAGGATCGCGACGGGGTTTGCGCCTACAGCCTGTCCCACGGCTCTGGCCGAACCTGGATGGCCGATTGCGGTTGCAATCTGGGTATAGCTCGCCACTTTTGCCGGGGGGATTTGCAGCAATGCTTTCCACACGCTGATCTGAAAGTTGGTTCCGGAAACATGCAAAGACAAAGGGCGGTCCAGTTTCTTTTCTTTGCCGAACATGGCTTGGATAACCGCAAGTGTTCGTTGACGATTTTCATGCACCGTCGCACGTGGCCATGCTTTCTGTAAATCATGCAGATGGCCATCGGAATCCGCGTGCGCCAGGAACGCAAAACTACAGATGCCTCTGGGCGTGATGGCGATAAACGCCTTGCCAAAGGGGGTGTCGTGTACGGCATATTCAAGCGCCAGACCCGCGCCCCCCATCTTGTATTCGCCGGGGGTAACCGCTTCCAGATGGACGAAATGGTCATACAGCCGCGAACCGCTGCTTAAACCCAGGGTGCCCGACACTTCAAGCAGCGGCTTCGATTCGCTCAGCAATTGCTTGGCGCGCTCCAGCGTGAGCACTTGCAAGAACCGTTTGGGGGTTACGCCCGCCCAGCGGCTGAACAGTCGCTGGAAGTGGAAAGGGCTCAGGTGTAAGTGCTGCGCGATTTCCTGCAGGGAGGGTTGACTATCTACCCGATTGACGATGAAAGAAATGGCTTCAGCGATGCGGTCATAGTCGGACATCGGTATTTACCATGGCATGAAGACGAGGGCCTGTTCAGGTTCGATTGATGGAAACCCCGCCGTCAGCCAGCAGCGCAGAGCCGGTGGTGAAGCTCGATGCATCGGATGCGAGGTAGAGGGCCGATTTTGCGATCTCTTCCGGCAACGCCATACGCTTCAGGGCGTGAAGTCCCTGGACGAAGGCTAATGTGTCGGGTGTATTGGCGAAAGCCCGGCCCATTGGGGTATCCGTTCCGCCCGGCAGGAGGGCGTTCACCCGGATTCCTTTGGGGCCAAACTCGGCAGCGAGCGTCTGCGTAAGGCCGATGATCCCGGCCTTGCTCGCGGCATAGGCTGCCATGCCTGGCAGGCCTACGGTGTAACCGACGAATGTAGACGTGAAGATCAGGGAACCGCCGTTCCGGTCAAGCATCGCGGGAAGCTGATACTTCGCGCCGAGGAAGGCGCTCGTCAGGTTTGTCCTGATCGTGTCCTCCCACCCCGAGAGCGACACATCGGGCGTGGCGTTCATCTCGCCGGTCGTGCCCGCGTTATTGAAGGCCACATCGAGGCCGCCGAAGCGCCCTATGGCCAGTTCGACCAGGGCCTTCGCGAAGGCCTCGTCCTTGATGTCGCCGGCAAGCGCGACGGCATGACCGCCCGCCTGGTTGATTTCATCGACGAGTGCGTCAAGTTCCGGTTGGCGTCGCGCGGCAACGACGACCTTGGCCCCCTCTCGGGCGAATAGTTTTGCTGTTGCATAACCGATCCCGGAACTTGCGCCGGTGATCAGGGCGACCTTGTTGGGCAGTGCAGACATTTGGCGAAACCTCTCATAGTTTGATTGTCGTACTGGCAAGAACTTGTCCCGGTACGAGTGAACTATGGCGCTTTAAACACCCGTCTGCGACCCGTATCTTGCTATGTTTTAACCATGAGGTATTCGCTTAAGGTGGGCGGCCCACGCTCGGGTCCACACGATCAACTCAACGCCCGTATCGACTGCATCGGCGGCACGCGGGTGATGTGCCGTGTGGTGAGCCAGCCGCTCAGGCCCACCAGCAGCGCACCGGCCATCGGCAGCACGAGCCACAGCCAGGGGTGCAGACGCAGCGGCAGTTCGAACAGGCGCTGGGCGATCAGCGCCATGGCGATTTCGGCGCAGGCGCTGGCGAGCAGGCCGGCGAGCAGGCCGAGTGCGATGAATTCGCTCCACAGGCTTTTGGCCAGATAGGCACGTTGCGCGCCCAGGGTGCGCAGCAAGACGGCTTCCTGCTGGCGCGCGTCGAGACTGGCGAGCAGGGTGGCGACGACGACGGCCATGCCGGCAGCGAGCAAAAATCCCAGCAGCAATTGAATCGCGCCGATGACCTGCGCGAACACGGCCTCAATGTTGGCAATGACTTTATCCAGCGCGAGCACGGTGATGCCGGGAAACGCCTTGACGAAGCCGGGCAGCACGCTGGCCTGGTTCGCCGGGACGTGAACGCTGGCGATGGAACTGGCGGGCAGGGCGTCGAGCTGGCCGGGGGCGAAGATGACAAAGAAGTTGGGTTGCATCGAGTCCCACTTCACGCTGCGGATGCTGCCGA
>JBEQCD010000081.1:0-10762 GCA_041639515.1 Hydrogenophilales bacterium
CGCAGCTTTGGTGAAGAACACGCCCATGTCGTGCAGGGTGCCGGCAGGCAGCAGCAGCATGGCCGCGCCCCACAGCGCGACGAACAGGCCGGTCAGGATCACCAGCCGGCCGAGCCGGAACTTGGTGTGGGCCGGCGGCGGGGTGTCGTCGTCAATCAGCGCTGGACCGTAGGATTTGTTGCTGGCGCCATGACCACCGCCCACCTTGAACTTGTCCGGCCAGATCTTGCCGCCGATGAAACCCAGCACGCCGGCTGCCAGCACGATGTAGGGGAACGGGATTTTCAGGGCAAAGATCGCGATGAAGGACGCGGCCGCCAGTGCCCACAGGAGATTGTTCTTCAGCGCGCGTGAACCGATGCGCCAGGCGGCGAACACCACAATGGCCACCACCGCCGGCTTGATGCCGTTGAACACGCCCTGCACGAACGTGAGGTCGCCGAAGGCGAGATAGACATAGGTCAGTGCCGCCAGGATGAACAGCGAGGGCAGCACGAACAGCGTGCCGGCGACGATGCCGCCCCAGGTGCGATGCAGCATCCAGCCGATGTAGATAGCGAGCTGCTGCGCCTCGGGACCGGGCAGCACCATGCAGTAGTTCAGCGCGTGCAGAAAGCGGCGCTCGGATATCCAGCGGCGTTTTTCCACCAGTTCCTGGTGCATGATGGAAATCTGCCCGGCGGGGCCGCCAAAGCTGATGAAGCCGAGCAGCAGCCAGTATTTGAAGGCCTCCCAGAAACTGGGGTGGGCGGGACGTTCGGTCGGGGTGGTCAAGATGGTTTCCTTCGAATTATGCGGTGGTAGTAAAAACGGCGTACAAATCGTCCAGCATCTGCCCGCCCTGCTTGAGCAGGGCGTCGTCATCCTGGATGCGCGCCTTGAGGCCTTTCAGGAGCATTTCGAAGCCTGCCGCCTCGGGCGCCTCGCCGCCCACGTCCAACGCGTGGACGAGGGCACCGATCCGCATCAGGGCCGCGTCGTTTTCCAGTCCGAAGCTCGCCAGCAGGGTCTCGAAGGTGACGCGATGCCCGACGTGGGTGAAGCGCGCGCCGTCGAAATCGAACCCCAACGCATTAGCCGGACAGTCCTTGACGTGCTTTAGCCAGACGAAGTGCGCGCGGCGGTCGATGAAACGGCGGATCAGCCAGGCGGAAGCCAGCCGGTCCACCCACAAGTCCTGACGGGTGGCCCAGGTCTGCTTCTGAAAGTCAGCTAGGGCGAGGCGTTCGGGCTGGCCGTCCTGGAAGTGCGGCTCGTTGGGGGAGAGGCGCGACACCAACGTGGCTTCGAGAGTCAACAGCCGCGCTTCCGCCTCGAATTTGCCGGCGCCCGGAAAATAATCCTGCTCGACCAAGGTTTCGTAACGGCGCCGCAAGGTCTTCAGGATCTTGTTGGCGGTCGTGGCATTCTCGGCAAGCGGATCGAAGTGCGCCATATCCGCCAGCAGTTCGGCGTATTCGGAACTGCGGTCGAACATCCCCCTGAATGCGGCCGACTGGGCATCCTCTGCGTCCAGCCGAAGCAACCATGCGGTGCCGCCTGCCGCGCGGGTTTCATCTGCCAGCGCCTCAAGCTCGGGACGCGTGGTGACGGTTTCTGGCAACAGCCAGGCACCATCGCGCAACGCCGCGCACCCCAGACTCTTCAGGCCGCGCCATATGCGCATGCGCGCCGTGGCGTTCTGCGTGGGCAGGGTGAGAACAATCATCATCCATGTAACTATCTCTACATTCATGTTGTGATCGTTACATAGTTTAGATTCTGGGTCAATCGTCGCTTCAAAGTAAAAACGCGCCTGTCGGCGCGTTGTTGAATGGGGATAGCATTTACTTCCCCACGTTGACTATCCGCAGGCATGGAGAGGACCTTGATCGTTATCAGCCCGACCGGCCTTTCTGGCCGGTTGTACGCATCCAACCTATCTCCCTGAAAACAGCCGCCCGCGGCCGGCAAGACAATCAGACTCCCATCAACCACGAAGGAGTCTGACATGGAAGCCAATCAATCACGGGCACCCTGGAACAAGGGCAAACTGGTCGGCCAAAAGCCACCACTCAAGCCTAAGGACATATGGGCCATCCGAATCCACCTCCAGAACGAACATCGTGCTCGCGACCTGGCCATGTTCAACCTGGCGATCGACAGCAAGTTGCGTGGCTGCGATCTGGTGAATCTGCACGTTCGGGACGTGACCCACGGCAACCAGATATTGCCCCGAGCTATGGTCGTGCAGCGAAAGACCCAACGTCCGGTGCAGTTCGAACTGACCGAGCCGACCAGGTCTGCCGTATTGGCATGGATCGAGTTGGCGAAGTTGAGGCCGGAGCACTATCTGTTCCCCAGTCGCCTGGCGAAATCACCCCATGTTTCTACCCGCCAGTACGCCCGGATTGTGCATCAATGGGTTGCCGCCATCGGACTCGATTCGACGGTCTATGGCACGCACACCATGCGACGGACCAAGGCAACACTGATCTACAAGCGAACCAAGAACCTAAGGGCCGTCCAACTCCTGCTCGGTCACACCAAGTTGGAGAGCACTGTTCGATACCTTGGGATCGAGGTCGATGACGCGCTGGAGATATCAGAGCAGACTGAAATCTAGCAGTGGGACAGTACACAGTCCGCAATAGGATACTTTGCTGTCGTTGCTCGGGAAGTGTCTCAACGGCAGCAAAGGCCGAACAACAGCCCCCATCACCCCACCAACCCCGCCAATTTCACCAGCGCCCGCTCCAGCCTGTCATCCCACACCCGCGCGCACGACAGGCGAATGAAGTTGCGGAATTTTCCGCTCGCTGAAAACAGGGGCCCCGGGGCGATGCTCACGCCCAGCTTGAGCGCGCGGCGGGCGAGTTCGAAGCTGTCGATCTTGCCGGGCAGTTCCACCCACAGAACGAAGCCGCCCAGTGGTTGCGATACGCGTGTGCCTTCGGGGAAATATTTCATGACGGCATCGCCCATGCGCGCGACGGCGTTGGCGTATCTGCCGCGCACGTCGCGCAGGTAGCGTTCGTAGCGTCCGCTTTCCAGCAGCTCGGCCACGGCAAGCTGCGGTGCGGTAGGACTGGCGATGCTGCTCACGTATTTGAGGTATTCGATGCGTTCGCGGTGTTTACCGGTGGCCACCCAGCCCACGCGCAGGCCGGGTGCCAGGGTTTTGGAAAACGAGCTGCAGTGAATAATGTCGGCGCGCGGCGCCAGGGCCATGCAGGTGGTGGGCCGTCGGTGGTCGAACCCCAGATCGCCATAGACGTCGTCTTCGATGAGGGTGACGCCGTGTTTGCCCAACAGGCTGACGAGGGCGTGCTTGTTGGCATCGGACATCAGAAAGCCGAGCGGGTTGCTGAAGTTGGGCACGACCACGCAGGCTTTCACCGGCCAGCGGTCGAGGGCAAAGCCCAGCGCGTCCAGCGCCATGCCTTCGCGCGGGTGCGAGGGAATTTCCAGCGCTTCCAACCCCAGCGATTCCATCACATGCAGCAGGCCGTAGAAGGCAGGCGACTCCACTGCAACGACGTCGCCGGGCTGGGTGACGGCGCGCAGGGCCAGACTCAGGGCTTCCTGGCAGCCGGTGGTGATGACGATGTCATCGGCCGGGATGCGACCGCCCGATTCGCTCATGCGTCGGGCGATTTGCTGGCGCAGCTCGGGTGCGCCGGGCGGCATCATGTAGCCGGCCGAGCGGGTGCGCTGCAGGCGCGCCACCTGGGACAGGGCGCGCGCCACAGCCTGGGTAGGCAGGTAGTCGGGATCGGGTACGGCGGCGCCCAGCTGGACGATGCGCGTGTCGTTGGACGCCTTGATGAGCGCCATGGCCATGTCCTGCCCGCTCACCAGACGCGGCCGTGGGGCGGCGACCCTGCGTTGGGGTTCAATGGTGTGCAGGGGGCGGCGCGCGCGCACGTAGAAGCCGGAACGGGCGCGCGCCTCGATGTGGCCCTCGTCTTCCAGCCTGCGGTAGGCGGCCACCACGGTGGCCACACTCACGCCGCGCTGGCGCGCCACGCTGCGCACGCCGGGCAGGCGGGTTCCGGGGGCGTAGTGGCCTTCGGCAATGCGTTGCGCCAATTCGGCGGCAACGTTCTGGTAAAGCGGCGTCATGGCAATTCCTGTCGATACAGTCGATGCGGTTTTTGGGCAGTACAGATTTTCATTTTCCAAATCTGTACTGCATCAATTTATCAATTGTGAATCTGTATTGATAGCACCTCGGTGGCTACAGTTGCAACAGGAAGCACCTCTTCCCGATGTTGTTGCCACCCGACAGGAACGCCCATGCCGAACCCGACACCCAACGCCGCCCGTGCCTTTGCCCAGGACTGGATCGCTGCCTGGAATGCGCGCGATCTCGATGCGGTGCTTGCGCACTACAGTGAAGACTGCACGTTTGCCTCGCCCTTGGTGGCCCGGTTCGCGGGCGAGCCCGGCGGCAGGCTGTCCGGCAAGCCCAGCTTGCGGGCCTACTGGACGACGGCGCTGGCCGCCCTGCCCTCACTGCATTTCGAACTGGTCGACGTGCTGACAGGCGTGGACTGCCTCACGATTCTGTATCGTGGCCACCGCGGCCTGACGGCGGAGGTGTTCGAGCTGGGCGCGGACGGCAGGGTGGTGCGCGGACTCGCGCTTTACGTCGAAGCGGGGCAATCATGAAAGCCACGCTGACCACGTTGCCGGATGCACCGTTTGCTGGTGGCTCGCTGATAGCCTTGGTCATCTACGCCGTAGCGATGTCCATCACACCGGGACAGCATGCGCTGCACATACTGTCGTCCGGCAAGACCTTTGGCTTCATCCACCGTGTCGGATATCTGCCAGGCATGCTCTGGGGCACCTATCTCACGATATGCCTGACTGGCGTGGTCCTGGGCGGACTGTTCACGGCGATGCCTGCGGCTCAGGATGTGCTCCGGGTTACAGCGGGGTTTTACATGCTGTGGCTCGCCTGGCGTCTCTGGCGCAACGGCGGACTGCCTGTGACACAGGCCTTGCGTCCCCTGCGTTTTGGCGAGGCGATACTGCAGCAACTGGGCAACGCCAAAACCTGGCTGCTGGCCATCGCACTGGTTGCGGGCTTTGTTCCTGCCGGCGACCGGTATCTCGAACGCTTGCTGGCCGTAGCGCTGATGTTCTGCCTGGCGATGCTACCGGCGCTTGTGCTGTGGGCGACGCGCCGGGACACCCTGCAAAGCAGCATGTCGTTTCGTCTGCCGCTGCGGCGTGGCATGGCCGCAGTGACTGCTGGCATGGCGCTGCTTTTCTGGACATGAATGCGGCTGCACGAGCGGATGCCAACACACCACCCCGGCGCACCCGCATTGACGCGATCGATTATGCGTACTACCGGCAACGGGCTCGACGGCTGCGGCGCATGGCCATATGCATCTGGCTCTCACGATTTGTCGAGCGGCTCCGCCTCAAGATCAATCAAGACGTTAGACGGGCTTTCTTCAAATCAACCAGTCATCCGCAGGCAGGCCATACGACAGATTGCAACACGAAGAAACAAGGAAGCAGCATGAGCAAACCACTATCTGTACTGGACTATTTGCAGCAGCAGCTTGCCGGCAGCCTGCCGGCAGACGCCACGACGGAAATGAAATATCCGACAGCCATTTCGCAGCTGCTGGGATTTCGCATTGCCGGCATCGGCACGGCCTATGCGTGCCTTGAAATGGATGCCGATGCCGACATCCACGGCAATCAGCAAGGCACCGTGCACGGCGGGCTGTTGAGCGAACTGGCCGACGCCACGATCGGCACGGCTCACTCGACGACGATGGGCGCGGGAGAAAGCTTCACCAGCGTCGACCTTCGCATCAGCTTTTTCCGGCCCGTGTGGAAGTCCGTGCTGAGGGCCACGGCCCGGCCCATCCAGCACGGCCGTACGATCACGCACTACCAGTGCGAGATCGTGCGCGACGACGGCAAGCTGGTCGCGCTTGCCGCCGGGACGGTCATGACCCTGCGCGGCGACATGGCCGCGGGGAGATAGGCACATGTCGCACGCTATTCTGCTGCCCTGCGCTGCCATGGTCGCATTGACCGCCCTGGTCTGGATGCGCGCTGTCCATGAACGCGTTACCGAATGCCGCGCACGCGGCATCGCACCGCAGGCGCTGGCCTCATCCCGCGAAACTTCACGGATTCTGAAGAACACACAGTCGCTCGACAACTTTTCCAATCTGTTCGAGTTGCCTGTGCTGTTCTATGTGCTGTGCCTTGCGCTGGCGGTAACCGGCATGGGCACGCCGGGCCATGTGGCGGCCGCCTGGGTGTTTGTAGCCTTGCGCATGGCGCACAGCCTGATCCACATCACCTACAACCGCGTGTTCCACCGCTTCGTCGCCTGGATGCTTGGCACGGTATGGTTGTTCGGGATGTGGGCGGAATTCGCTTTTGAACTCGCGGCCCCATGAACGTGATGACGCCGTTGCCGTTCAGGTCGCCCCTATCCGATGACAGTCACCGGGAGCCCCTATGTCAGACCCCTCCATTCCCGTAGCGATCATGGCTGCCGATGCCCCGCTGCGAACGCGCGCCACGCGCTATCCCGGGCCTGTCGCAGCCATGCTGGCCTCGCGCCTGGCGGGCAGGCACAAGCGCCCATTGGGCGATCTGTTCGGCCTGGAGAACTTCGGGGTGAACCTCACCCGTCTGGCGCCGGGGGCGGTGTCCTCGCTGCGGCACGCGCATGCCAGGCAGGACGAATTCGTGTTCATCCTGGAGGGATGTCCAACCCTGTTCACCAACGAAGGGCCGACCCGGCTGTCTCCGGGCATGTGCGCCGGTTTCCGCGCGGGGACGGGCAATGCGCACACGCTGATCAACGAGACCGGGGAGGACGTGGTTTACCTCGAAATCGGCGACCGCACGGCGGGGGATGTCGTGACCTACCCGGACGACGATCTGTGCGCGCAGTTCAACGACGGCCAGTGGACATTCAGCCACAAGGACGGCACCCCCTACTGACTGCCGGGCGTACCTAATGACGGATCACGTACTCATCCTTCACGAAGTCGAATGCCACGAAAAATGGAAAGCCGTGTTCGGCTCTGTGATGGGCTTTGCGCTTTACTACTGCGTGATCAAGCACATGAAAACCGGCAAGGTCGCGCTCATCACCCCCGTGCTCGCCCTGCCAGTGGGCAGCGCGCTCAATGGCGAACACGTCGGCCTGCGCGTATGGGCCGGGACCCTGCTCATCGGGGCAGCTTTGCGCGTGCACCAGTGGCGCGCACTTTCGGGGATTTTTGCAAAATCTGATCAGTTGATATCGGCACCCTCTTCACGCAGGGCCGCCCATTTCAACAGGGCATCAAGTGCCGGGCACAGTGCCTGCCCCCAATCGGTCATGCCATATTCCACCTTCGGCGGAACCTGATGATGGACGATTCGCCTGACCACGCCGTCTTTTTCGAGTTGACGCAATTGCTGGATCAGCATCTTTTGGGAGACAGACGGAATCGCACGTTCCAAATCGGAGAATCTCAATAACCGGCCACCAAACAGCTGGAAAAGGATCACCAGCTTCCAGCGCCCCTCAAGAATTCTGAGCACTTGCTCCACACCATCCGCAGCCGAGGTGGGGGTCCATTCCGTTTCAGAGGATTTTTCCATACTCATCGGTAAGTACCTTACTTTTTAGTGCGTTCTTGTCATTTTTGTAGCCTACCCTCACCCTGTGAACTGATCCATTGCACGGGAGCCGCTCACATGTCACTCAACCTGCCACAACCCATCACCGACTATTTTTCCGCCGACCTGGGTGACAGCACCGCTGTCGCCAGTTGCTTCACAGAGGATGCCATCGTTAAGGACGAGGGGCATACATATATTGGCCTGGCCGCAATCCGGCAGTGGAAGTCCGATTCTTCAACCAAGTACACATACCGATGCGAACCGTTTGCATGCGAAGAACATGAGGGCAAGACCGTGGTCACCAGCCGGCTGACAGGGAATTTCCCTGGCAGCCCGGTCAATCTTCGATACCTCTTTGGCCTGAAAGGTGCGCTCATCGCATCACTGGAGATCGTTCCATAAGCCTTAACCTCGAACTCACCGCGCAAGTCTGTGAGATTGCCGCAGCCAACGACTGCAACTGCTCCTGTCGATCGCGCCAACTCGTTGAAGGGGACAGCTTCAGTTTTCTGGCTGACCGTGGCGAATTCTGAAACGACAGAACTCATCAAAGTCCGCTTCGGCCGGCAAACAGCCATCCCCCGCTAAACTCTCCGCATGCCCAACCTCTCCCTCCACGCCTGGCTCAGCGCCGCCGCCATGGCGCTGACCTTCGTCGCCTTTGTGCCGTACTTCCGGTCGATTTTTGCCGGCACGACGCGGCCGCATGTGTTTTCGTGGGTGGTGTGGGGCACCAATACCAGTGTGGCGTTTGTGGCCACGCTCAGCGCCGGCGGCGGTGCGGGGGCGTGGGCGGTGGGATTTTCGGCGGCGATCACGCTGGCGGTGGCGGGGCTGGCGTGGGCGCGGCGGGCAGACGTGCACATCACGCGGGTGGACTGGCTGTTTTTTCTGGCCGGGCTGGCGGCGATTCCCTTGTGGTTTGTGGCAAGCGATCCGCTGTGGGCGATTGTGCTGGTGACGGCGGTGGAGCTGCTGGGCTTTGGACCGACGATGCGCAAATCCTGGCACCAGCCGTGGAGCGAGCCGGTGAGTTTTCTGGCCATTCTGGTCGTGCGCAACGCACTGGTGATTGCGGCGCTGGAGCAGCGCACGCTCACCACGGTGCTGTTTCCCGCAGCCATGGCCGGGGCCTGTATTCTGCTGATGGGCATACTGGTGGTGCGCAGGCAGTCATCGCCGCCGCCCGCGCGCCCTTTGCTACAAGGAGACCCGCATGGCTGACCCCATCCGCTGCGCCTGGTGCAGCGCCGACCCACTCTATCGCGCCTACCACGACAGCGAATGGGGCGTGCCGCTGCACGACGAGCGCGCGCTGTTCGAACTGCTCACGCTGGAAGGCGCGCAGGCCGGGCTGTCGTGGTTCACCATCCTGAAAAAGCGCGCGAACTACCGTCGCGCGTTCGATAATTTCGACGCTGAACGCATCGCCCGCTATACCGACGCCGACGTGGCGCGATTGATGGCGGACGCGGGCATTGTGCGCAACCGGCTCAAGATCGAATCAACGATCAGCAACGCGCGCGCCGCGCTCAAGCTGCGCGAATCAGGCGGCGGACTGGACGCTTATTTCTGGCAGTTTGTAGACGGCCGGCCCAGGGTGAATTCACCGGCGGGTCTGGGCCAGGTGCCGGCCAGCACCCCGCTGTCGGATGCGATCAGCAAGGATCTGAAAAAGCGCGGCTTCCGCTTTGTGGGGTCCACCATCGTCTACGCGCACATGCAGGCGATGGGGCTGGTGAATGACCATACGACGGACTGTTTCCGCTACGCCGAGCTGACGCGCCCGGCGTGACCGCTCAAGCCGGCAGCCGCTTGTCGTAGTCTTCGCGCAGCTGCGTCCAATGGTCCCAATGCGGCGCAATGGGCGCACTGCCCGCCACGCGTGCCACCAGCAGATCGAGATGCGCATGCCACCCCGCGCTCACGCCGCGCATCGTGTCGCGATCCGGCAGGCGGTGGTGGGTGAGGGTGAGCAACACCGCTTCACCCTGCGCCGCGAGTTCGATGCTCACGTTGCCGCTGCCGGCCCAGGTAAACACCAGCCGGTGCGGCGGTTCGGCGTCGACGATGTGGCCCTGCATGCGGTGTTCGCCGGTAAACCAGTCTGGCGCTTTGCCCGGCGGGTCGGTGAGGTCGTTGTTGCGCCAGACCAGTTCGAAGGGCGCATTTGCTTTCATTTCCATCACGCCCGATGCAAGCCAGCGGCTGCGGAGTTCGCTGTCGGTGAGGTAAGCCCAGACGCGTTCGATGGGGCCGGGCAAACGGCGCTTGAGGGTGAGCGTGGCGGGTTCGGTCAGCACGCCGTAGGCGCTTTCGGTGTCTTGATTCATGACGGGTCTCCAGATTTGGGCGGGGGAGTGGCTGCATCTTCTGCGCGAAGCAGCCGGTCGAGCGCGTCCAGGTGATCAGTCCAGAAGCGGGCATAGAAATCGAGCCATTCGTGTGCGCTGGCAAGCGGCGCAGGCGCGAGCCGGCACACATGGGTGCGGCCGCGCACCTCGCGCGCGATCAGACCCGCGTGTTCCAGCACCTTGATGTGCTTGGATGCGGCTGCGAGCGACATGGCGTGCGGCTCGGCGAGCTCGCCGACGCTGCGCTCGCCCTGGGCAAGGGCTGCCAGCATGTGGCGGCGGGTGGCGTCTCCCAGCGCATGGAAGACGGTATCGAGTTGGGCAGGACTTAATTCAACCATGTTGTTGAATATAGGTGCGCAACTTCAGACCGTCAACCTATTGGTTGAATTATTGCAATGCAGAGAAAAAATGCGCAGGGAGGCCAGTAGCCGCGTAGGTCGGCAATACTTTGCCGACATTGCTGCCTCGCCAGCCGTTGCGGCGGCAAGGTATTGCCGCCCTACGACTGCAGGCGTCAATCCACAGCCTCGCCGCTGAAGCGCACCTGCCCCACGAGGGGACTCCGATCCGCTATGGGCTAAAGCCCATGCGGAGTCGTTTGCGCGAGCTCGGCGGCACGCACCACGGCGCGGGCCTTGTTCAGCGTTTCAATCCATTCGTTTTGCGGCACGGAATCGGCGACGATGCCGGCCCCTGCCTGGGCGTAGAGCATGCCGTCCTTGACCACGGCGGTGCGGATGGCGATGGCCAGATCCATGTCGCCG
>JBEQCD010000082.1:0-10534 GCA_041639515.1 Hydrogenophilales bacterium
GCCGGTGTACTGGCCGGCGACAGCGGCCTGCGCCAGATGCAGAGCCAGCTCAGCGACATCTTCACCAGCCCGGTCGTCACCGGCACGCTCAGCTCGCTCGCACAGGTCGGCATCGCCTTCAAGAACGGCGGCCAGCTCCAGTTCGACAGCACCACCTTCAACAACGCCCTCGCCGCCGACTTTGACGATGTCGTCAACCTGATTGGTTCGCCGACCGGCTTTGCCACCCGCCTGGAAGACTGGGCGCGCACCTCGCTCTCGGCAGGCGGCGTCATCGAATCGCGCACGCAGAGCCTGCGCGACTTCGTCAAGGACCGCAACGCCGAAGTCGACCGCCTGGAACAGCGCATGACGCTCCTGGAAAAGAAATACACCCAGGAATACACCAACCTGAACCTGCTGCTGTCACGCATGAACACGACCAGCACCTTTCTTACCCAGCAATTGCTCGCGCAACCCAAATCCGAATAAAGGGAGACGACGTGTACAGCCCCGCCAGCCTTGCCGCGAACGCCTATGCCAAAGTCGGGCTCGAATCCGACGTGATCGCCGCCAGCCCGCATCAGCTCATCGTATTGCTGTATGAAGGCGCAGAACTCGCCGTGCGCATGGCCCTGCGCCACATGCAGGAAGGCGACATGCTCAAGAAAGGCACGGCCATATCCAAGGCCGGCAACATCATCCAGGAAGGCTTGCGCGCCGCACTCGACACCACCAAGGGTGGTGACCTGGCCGCCCAGCTCGACGCCCTGTATCTCTACATGGACCAGCGCATCACCCTGGCCCACCTGCGGAACGACCCCGCCCCGCTGCACGAAGTGCTCGGCCTGCTGCGCGAACTGCGCGCAGCCTGGCAGCAGATCGGTGCAGCCAGCCGTGCCGCCTCGACCCCCCATCGCCAATCCATCGCCGCCTGACCCGGAGCGCCAACATGACCAGCACTGAAATGCTCAGCACCTACGAAGCGCTTTCCGAACTCACCGGTACCATGCTCGTCGCCGCCCGCCAGGGTGAATGGGACGAAGTCGCCACCCTCGAAGCCCGTTGCCGCGACCATATCGGCAGCCTGCAACAAACCGGCAGCGTGGCGCTCAACGAACGCGAACAGCGTGCCAAGGTCGCCATCGTGCGCGCCATCCTGCAGAACGATGCCCGTATCCGTGCGCTGGCCGAACCGCGCCTGCACGAACTTCAGGAACGCCTGAGCCAGACCCGCCAGGGCCAGCGCGGCATGAAGGCCTACCACGCGCATCGTCTTTGAATCATGCTCTCCCAGGCGCTGTCCCGCGTTGTCGCCGTCCAGCCCCTGCTCGACGCAGTCGAACGCGACCAGGCCGAAACCCGCTCCGCCTTTGCCCAGCTCCTGGTTGGCCAGCTCGTTACCGGCAAGGTGCTGGGCCACACCCGTGACCTGACCCTGGTTCGCATCGAGAACCACACCGTGGCGATGCGACTGCCCCGCCATGCCGCCCAGGGCGAAACCCTCAAGCTCAGTTTTGCCGGCCACATGCCGCAGCCGGTCTTCGTGCTCGAAGCGAACGATGCCCAGACCAGCAGCGTGCCGCAACTGAGCCAGACCGCCCGCATGCTGTCCGAGATCATGCAGCGCGTACCCGAACGCAGCCTGCCCACCCTCACGCCGTCCGCGCCGCTGCTCGACACGCCGCCGGCCCATCCGTCCGAACTCGCGGTCGCCCTGCGCGGCGCACTGGTGCGCAGCGGCCTGTTCTACGAATCGCACCTGGCCAGCTGGGCCGCAGGCCGCGACAGCCTCGAAGGCCTGCTGCGGGAACCGCAAAATCGCCTGTCGGGCGACGTGGCCGCGCTGGCCGCTGCCGACGCCGGCGGCAAGCCCGCCCACCCGCTGCACACCCTGCTCACCCAGCAACTCCAGGTGCTGGAAACCCCCCAGTTCATCTGGCGCGGCGAGCTCTGGCCGGGCCAGCCGCTGGAATGGGAACTGCAACGCGAGCCCGAGGCGCGCGACGGCCATGCCGCCGATGCCGCTGAACCCGCCAGCGACACCTGGCGCTCGCACCTCCGCGTCACCCTGCCCACGCTCGGCGAAATCGACATCGAACTGCGGCTCGACGCGCAGCAGGCATTCGCCATCCGCATCGCGCCGGCCCGCACCGACAGCCTGCCCCGGCTGCGCGACGGCCAGCCGCAGCTGAACGCGCGCCTCGCCGCTGCCGGCCTCAACCTCGCGGCCCTGGACATCCGCCCCGATGGCCCCGCCTGATCCCCAGCGGCAGGCTGCCGCCCTGGCCTACCGCGAAGGCGACGCCGCGCCCCGCCTCGTGGCCAAGGGACGCGGCCTGGTCGCCGACGCCATCATCGAAAAGGCGCGTGCATCCGGTGTGTACGTGCACGAATCACGCGAACTGCTGGCGCTCTTGATGCAGATCGACCTCGACAGCCACATTCCGCCGCCGCTCTACGTTGCCGTGGCCGAACTGCTGGCATGGCTATACCACCTTGAGAATTCCGGAAAATTGCCGTTAGAAGCAGGGAAGCCTCCTTCTCCCTGAAACCATGCAGTCTCCCATGCTTGCCGACCCTGCTCCGCCACCTGATCGCGACACCATCCTGTCGCGCTTTGCGGTGCATTCGCGCTCGGAAATCCTCGCGCTGATGCGCGCCATCATGCAGCGCAAGCTGCTGGTCAACCTCGACCTGCCGGGCAGCCGCCACATCGTCGTCACCTCGGTGATCGCCGTCGAGGCCGGCAGCAACCGGCTGATCCTCGACGTGGCGCGCGGCGATGCGCTCAATCGCGAACTGCTGTCCGGCAAGGGTGCCGAATTCATCACCCAGCTCGACGGCGTATCGATCTCGTTTGCCACCGGCCCGGTCAGCCTGGTCGACCACGACAAGCTGCCGGCCCTGGCCGTGGCCCTGCCGGCCTCGCTCATCCGGCTCCAGCGGCGCGAGCATTTCCGCGTGGTGATGCCCATCGCCCGGCCGGTCAAATGCGTCGTTCCGGCCCAGTCCGAGGACGACCCCGAGCCCATCCAGACCCACATCGTCGACATCGGCTGCGGCGGCGTGGCCCTGATGGATGCCAGCGGCCGGCTCGGCACCGACACCGGCCGCATGCTCGATCGCTGCCGGCTGCTGCTGCCGGACCTCGATCCCGTCACAATCGCCCTCGAAATCCGCAACACCGCCCAGATCCGCCGTCCCAACGGCGCATTCCAGACCCGCCTCGGCTGCCGCTTCGTCGACCTGCCAAACGATATCGCCGCCAAACTCCAGCGCTTCGTCATGAAGATCGAGCGCGACCGGCGCAACACCCTCTAACCGCTTCACCGGAGACTCATCATGATGCAAACCATGCAGCAGGAAATCGACGAACGCACCAACCTCACCAGTTCCAACAAGCTGGAGCTGCTGCTGTTCCGCCTCGGCAACGACCCCTTGCTCGGCCGCACCGAACTGTTCGGCATCAACGTCTTCAAGGTGCGCGAAATCATCCCCATGCCCACCGTCACCGCCGTGGCCGGCTCGCCGCAGCACATGATGGGCGTGGTCGACCTGCGCGGACAGATCCTGCCGGTGATCGACCTCTCCGGCGTCTGCGGCTGCACGCCGGCCAACGGCCACCAGATCCTGCTCATCACCGAATACGCCCGCACCACCCAGGCCTTTGCCGTGGAATCGGTGGAAGACATCGTGCGCCTCGAATGGCGCCAGGTACTCTCCGCCGAAGGCAACGCCGCCAGCGGCATGGTCACCAGCATCGCGCGACTCGACGGCGAGAACA
Source organism: Hydrogenophilales bacterium (assembly GCA_041639515.1). Lineage (GTDB taxonomy): Bacteria > Pseudomonadota > Gammaproteobacteria > Burkholderiales > Thiobacillaceae > Thiobacillus. The sequence continues at coordinate 3,767 of JBEQCD010000082.1, forward strand.
GCGACCGTCTCGCCCAGGTGCTCGACGTGGAAACCATCCTGCGCCAGGTCATGCCCTCCACCAGCGATGTCGAGGTTGATCCCGAACGCATCGGGCCCAAGGTCGAAATCAAGCCCGGCACCGTGATCCTTGCCGCCGACGATTCACTCATCGCCCGCACCATGATCGAGGAAGGCCTCACCGCCATGGGCCTGCCCTACCAGATGTGCAAGACCGGACAGGAGGCCTGGGACCAGTTGCAGGCCATTGCGGTCAAGGCGCAGGCCGAAGGCAAGACCGTCAACGACAAGATCGCGCTGGTGCTCACCGATCTGGAAATGCCGGAAATGGATGGCTTCACGCTCACCCGCAACATCAAGCAGGATCCGCGCTTCTCGAAGATTCCGGTGGTGATCCACTCCTCGCTCACCGGCTCCGCCAACGAGGCGCATGTGCGCAAGGTGGGGGCAGATGCCTACGTCGCCAAATTCGTGGCCGAAGACCTCGCCAGCGCCCTGCGCCAGGCCCTGCGCACCCTGCACTGACCCCTGTTATTCGCCATCGCCATCATGACGACACCTGTTGCCCCTGCCCCGAGCGGATTCTTCGAACATCACGGCCTGTGGGCCCCTGGGATCCGCCTTTTCCGCGCCATCAACTTCAAGCTCAAGGCCATATTGATCAGCCTGGTGTTCATGTTGCCGCTGGCCACGGCGTTTCTCGACATCCCGGCAGAAATCCACGCCACGGTCATCAGCGTCGCCCTTACGATTGCGGCGTATCTGTTCATCTGCTTCTACAAGGTGATGGTGGGCGGCCTCGAAGAAGTGAAACGCCATCTCGATGCCATGGCCAGCGGCGATCTCACCCACATTCCCCGCCCCTGGGGCGGCGACGAAATCGCCTCGCTGATGCACAACCTCACGCAGATGCGTGCGTCGTACTGCCAGCTTGTCGCCCAGGTGCGTCACGAGAGCGACACCATCGTCCACGCCTCGCGCGAAATCACCGCTGACACGCGCGACCTCGCCTCGCGCACCGAGCAGACCATCGGCAACTTGCACGAAGCCACCCGCACCATGGCGCAGATCGACGCCAGCGTGAAATCGACCACCGAGATGACCGCACGTGCCGCCACGCTGGCCACCGAGAACGCCGCGCTGGCCGAAACCGGCGGCCGCGTCATCGCCGAAGTCGAAACCACCATGCAGAACATCGACGAAGCCTCGCGCAAGATCAGCGCCATCATCGGCGTCATCGACGGCATTGCCTTCCAGACCAACATCCTGGCGCTCAACGCCGCCGTGGAAGCCGCGCGTGCCGGCGAACAGGGACGCGGCTTTGCCGTGGTGGCATCGGAAGTCCGCGCGCTCGCCCAGCGCAGCGCCGGTGCCGCCCGCGAAATCAAGGACCTCATCACCGTCAACGTCGAACAGGTGGCCAGTGGCAGCCGCACGGTACACAGCGCCGGTGACGCCATCGGCGCGCTGGTCGGCAAAGCTGCCGCCATCAACGACATCATGGCCGATGTTGCCCGGGCGGCCGGCACCCAGAGCCAGGACATCGGCCACGCCAGCCAGGCCGTGTCCGACCTCGACCACCTTGCGCACCTCAACACCGCCGTGGTGTCGGCCTCGACCACCGCAGCCGAATCCCTCAAGCAGGCCGCCTTTGCCCTGGCCGACAAGGTCGTGAGCTTCAAGCTGCCGGCAGAGGCACAGGCCAGCATCCAGTCCAACCTGGCCGCCGCAGCCGCTGCACCCGCCGAGGATTTCGATTTCGACGCCGCCATCGAGGCCCACCAGGCCTGGAAGATGAAACTGCGCCGCGCCATCTCCAGCCAGGAAAAACTCGATATCGACACCATCTCGCGCGACGACTGCTGCGCCCTGGGCAAATGGATCCACGGCCCCGGCGGCCACCATCATGGCCACGCGCCGCGCTTTGGCGAGCTGAAGGACAAACACCGCGAGTTCCACCGCTCGGTCGGCAACATCGCCCGCAAGATCAGCCAGGGGCGCAGTAACGATGCCGAACGCCTGCTCGGCTCCGGTTCGGCGTTCACCGCGCTGTCCACCGACATCGTCAGTGTGCTCAATCGCTTCAAGGGAGAAGTGGGCGGCAAGGGCAAACTGCGTCGCGCAGCTTGAGGGTTACGGCGGCAAGGTATCCCCCGTGAAGGAGAGGCCGGGGTTGTAAGCCGCTGAAGCGGCAACAACCCCGCACTGCCGCCCTACGGCTTGCGTAGAAGGTCAGTCCCGTAGGTCGGGAATACTTTCCCGACAAAACGCCGGCCTGGCACAGCAGGCCGCTGCCCCACCAGACTCAGATGCCCATGTTCATCATCGACTGATACGCCTCGACCAGCTTGTTGCGGACCTGGATGGTCTGCTGCAGGGCGATGCCGGATTTCTGCAGGGAAATCATGGCGTCGGACAGGCTCACCGAGTTGTCGCCCAGGGCAAAGCGCTGCGCGAGCTGCTGCGAGTCCTGCTGCATCCGGTTGACCTGATCGAGCGAGGACTTCAGCGCGGTCGAAAAGTCGGCTTTGCCGGCCGCCGGTGCAGCATCGGCGAGCTTGCCCACGGCAGCACCAGGCGGCGTGGCCTGGGCGCTGGCGGCGCGAAGCTGCGCCACCATGGCTTCGATCCGGCTGGTATCAATGGCTCCAATACTCATCTGTCATCCCCTTTCGGGCGGTTTTCCACGTTCACACCTTAGCCCGGGGCCGGGCAAGCCAAAGGCAGGAACAAGGCGGAAAAGCCGCTTCTTTTCCCGCGATTGAAAATCCCGGCGCTGCCGATAATTCCCTCACGAGTCCGCGCACAGGCGCGGCAGAAACCGGCAAGGAAATCAGGCAATGGCAGCTACAGGCGAAATCGTGGTACCGGGCGGGATGATGGATTTCACCCAGACCGCAGGCGGACGCAAGATCATGCTCGCAATCGGCGCGGCGGCAGTCGTCGCCGCCATGGCCGGCGTGTGGATGTGGGGCCAGCAACCCGACTACAAGGTGCTGTTCTCCAACTTCAGCGACCGCGACGGCGGAGCCATCGTGGCCGAGCTGGAAAAGATGGGCATTCCCTACAAATACGCCGAAGGCGGCGGCGCGGTGCTGGTACCGGCCGCCAATGTCCACGACGCGCGCCTGAAGCTGGCCTCGCAGGGCCTGCCCAAGGGCGGCAACGTCGGCTTCGAGCTGATGGAAAACCAGCGCCTGGGGTCGTCGCAATTCATCGAACAGATCAATTTCCAGCGCGCCATGGAAGGCGAGCTGGCACGTTCCATCGAATCCGTCTCGGCGGTACAGGCCGCGCGCGTGCATCTCGCCATGCCCAAGGATTCGGTCTTCGTCACCGAACAGAAAATGCCCACGGCCTCGGTGCTGCTGAATCTACACCCCGGCCGCACGCTCGATCCGCAGCAGGTCAGCGCCATCGTGCATCTGGTCGCCAGCAGCGTGCCCGAGCTGTCGCCCAAGAACGTCACCCTGGTCGACCAGAACGGCAACCTGCTGTCCGACGCTGGCAAGCCCCTGGCCAACGGCCTCGACCCCACCCAGATGAAATACGTGCAGGACCTGCAGCAGAGTGTGGCCCGGCGCATCGAATCCATCCTCACCCCCATCGTCGGGGCCGAGAACGTGCGCGCCGAAGCCACCGCCGACGTCGATTTCTCGCGCAGCGAACAGGCGGTCGAATCCTACAAGCCCAACCAGACGCCGGACGCCATGGCGATCCGCAGCCAGCAGTCGAGTGAATCGGCCAACGGCGGCGGCGCAGCCGGCGGCGTGCCAGGCGCGCTCAGCAACCAGCCGCCCGCACCCGCCACTGCCCCGGTCACCGCGCCGGCGCAGGCGGCGGCTGCACCGGCCGGGTCCGCGCCGGTCGCCACCCGCAAGGATTCCACCGTCAACTACGAAATCGACAAGACCATCCAGTATGTGCAACAGGGTGGCGGCGGACTCAAGCGCCTGTCGGTCGCGGTCGTCGTCAACCATCGCAAGAGCGTGGCCAAGGACGGCAAGGTCAGCTACAAGCCGCTAGCCGCAGCGGAAATGACCCAGATCAACAACCTGGTCAAGGAGGCCATGGGCTACAACCAGGCGCGGGGCGACACCCTCAACGTGGTGAACAGCCCCTTTGCCCAGCCCGAGGCCGAGGTCATCCCGGAAACGCCGATCTGGAAGCAGCCGGCCATGATCGACACGGCCAAGACCACAGGCAAATACCTCCTCATGGGCATTGCGCTGCTGCTGCTGTATTTACGCGTGCTGAAGCCGTTATTGAAGAAACTGTCCGAGCCGCTGGCGCTGCCGGCCCCCGCCACCCCCGCCCTGGCAGGCCAGCCCCAGCTGGCCGCCGCCGGTGCGGAGGGCATGGCTGCCCTGCCGCCCGGCACCAGCAACTATCAGGACAACCTGACCCGCGCGCAGCAACTCGCCAAGGACGATCCGCGCGTGGTCGCCAACATCGTGAAAACCTGGGTAGGCGGCAATGAGTGATAACCAAGGCATCCAGAACGCAGCCGTGCTGATGCTCGCCCTGGGCGAGGAAGGCGCGGCCGAAGTGATGAAATATCTCGGCCCGCGCGAAGTGCAGAAACTCGGCGAAGCCATGACGAGCATGAAGGCGATCCCGCAGGAACGCGTAGCGCAGGTGCTGAATGAATTCACCGAAGTGGCGGCCAGCAATTCCACTCTGGGGCTCGACTCCGACGAATACATCCGCAGCGTGCTCACCAAGGCGCTGGGCGACGACAAGGCCTCGTCGCTCATCAACCGCATCCTCGGCGGCACGGGTGATGCCAGCGGCATCGAAAGCCTGAAGTGGATGGACGGCGAATCGGTTGCCGACCTCATCCACAACGAACACCCGCAGACCATCGCCACCATCCTGGTGCATCTGGAAAGCGACCAGGCCTGCGAAATCCTCGGCTTTTTCACCGAGCGCCTGCGCAACGACGTGCTGCTGCGCATCGCCACCCTCAACGGCGTGCAGCCCACCGCGCTGCGCGAACTCAACGACGTGCTCGCCAAGCTGCTCTCGGGCGGCGGTGCGGCCAAGAAGCAGAGCATGGGCGGCACCCGTGTGGCGGCCGACATCCTCAACTACATGAGCGGCAACAATGAGTCGTCCGCCATGGAATACCTGAAAAACTACGACCCCGACATGGCGCAGAAGATCATGGACGAGATGTTCGTGTTCGAGAACGTGCTGGAAATCGACGACCGGGGCATCCAGCTCATCCTGCGCGAAGTGCAGTCCGACTCGCTGATCGTGGCACTCAAGGGCGCCAACGAGGAACTGCGCGAGAAGATCTTCAAGAACATGTCGCAGCGCGCCGCCGAAATGATGCGCGAAGACCTCGAATCCAAGGGCCCGGTCAAGCTCTCCGAAGTGGAAGCACAGCAGCGCGAGATTCTCACCGTGATCCGCCGGCTTGCCGACGAAGGCCAGCTGACACTCGGCGCGAAGGGCGAGGAAGCCTATGTCTAATGCCGCCAGCGCGGTCATCCGCAGCGAGGAACCCGCCGATTACCAACCCTGGGAACCGGCGAGCTTCGACACCACGCCGCGCGACGTGAAGATGCGGCGCGGCAACGTGGCGCTACCCACGCTGGAACAGATTGCCGCCATCGAGGCGCAGGCGGAACAGGAAGGCTACGCCGCCGGCCACGCCGAAGGGCGGGCAGCGGGTCTCGCCGAAGGCCGCCAGCAGGCCGAGGCCGAAGCCGCCCGGCTGGCCGGTCTGGCGGTGGGCTTCGACGCGCAGACGCGCCAGGCCGACGAACTCATCTCGCAGCAGGTGCTGGAACTGGCGGTGGACCTCGCCCGCGCCATGCTCAAATCCGCCCTGGCGGTGAAACCCGAGCTGGTGATTCCGCTGGTGCGCGACGCCGTGCGCGCGCTGCCGGCGGTGCAGCAACCCGCCCTGCTGTACCTCAATCCGGCCGACGTGGCGCTGGTGCGCGAACGCATCGGCGGCGAACTCGACAAGACCGGCTGGCAACTGGCCGAAGACGCCAGCCTCGAAGCCGGTGGCTGCCGTGTCGAAACCCCCAGCAACCAGATCGACGCCACGCTCGGCACGCGCTGGCAGCGCCTGGTCGCCGCGCTGGGCCAGCAGACGGACTGGCTCGCATGAACGCCGCCGCACCAGCCACCGACCTGCGCCACACGCATCTCAGCCATGCCGGGCGCTGGCAGGCCTATCTCTCGGACTGCCGCGAGCTACTCGCCATCGCCGAACCCATGCGCATGTCCGGTCGCGTCACCCGCGTGGCTGGCCTGGTGATGGAAGCGGTGGGGCTGAAGCTCGCAGTGGGCAGCGCCTGCACCGTGCCGCTGCCCAATGGCTCGGTGCTCGAAGCCGAAGTGGTCGGCTTCGCCGGCGACCGCCTCTATCTCATGCCGCAAAGCGACATCGAAGGCCTGGTGCCCGGCGCGCAGGTGTTCCCCGCCGAAGTCATTCCCACCCTGCCCGGCGTGGGCCAGGTCAACCATCCGCGCCGCCGCCCCAGCGACCGCACCTGCCACCTGCCGGTCGGCGACGGCCTGCTCGGTCGCGTGCTCGACAGCAACGGCCGCGCGCTCGACAGCCTCGGCCCGGTCCAGGCCGAATCGAGCGCCCCGCTGTCGCGCCGCGTCGCCAACCCACTTTCGCGCGCGCCGATCACCGACGTACTCGACGTGGGCGTGCGGGCGATCAACACCCTGCTTACCGTGGGGCGTGGCCAGCGCATGGGCCTGTTCGCCGGTTCCGGCGTCGGCAAGAGCGTGCTGCTCG
>JBEQCD010000083.1:0-10329 GCA_041639515.1 Hydrogenophilales bacterium
GACCGAGGGCAACGCGCTGCAGGTGCGGATGGAACTGCAGGCCGACTGCTTCTCCGGGGTGTGGGCGCACCATGCCCACAAGCAGCGCCAGATCCTGGAGCCCGGCGACACCGAGGAAGCGCTGGCCGCCGCCGCCGGGGTGGGCGACGACCGCCTGCAGCAGCAGGCCCGGGGCTATGTGGTGCCGGAATCCTTCACCCACGGGTCGTCCGAGCAACGGATGCGCTGGTTCCAGCGGGGCATGCAGTCGGGCGATCCGGGGCAGTGCGATACGTTCAAGGCGGCGCGGTTGTAGTACACATCAGCGATGCAATTCATCCCACGATGCAGGGCGGGATTACTTTCCGCCGCAGGGACGGGTCCGGGCTGCGTCGGCAAGGTATTGCCGACCTACGGATGGTCGAGAGCTGGTCGTGACCAAGGACGAGAATCTCGTCATCCGCACTTCGGTCAAGAACGTAGGGCGGGAATACTTTCCCGCCGCAGAGGGCAGGTCCAGGACCACCAGCGCGTCGGCATATTGCCGACCTACGGTTGCTACCCTCATCACCGCACTGAATAGTGGCAAGTGACTAGTCGAGATTGCCTGAACTCGTCGCAATCAAGCCCAGCGTCCACTCCCCACCAGCCCCACGATCCCCCGCACCACGCCATAGGCCAGCCACGACAGCACGCGGTGTGGCCAGGGCCGGCGCTGCCAGTCGTCCGGATCCAGTGCGGGGGCGGCGGCAAAGGCGGGCTCCAGCCTGTTCAGCAGTTCGCTGGCCAGGGCGGCGTCGTCGATGACGATATTGGCCTCGCGCGCCATCAACAGGCTGAGCGGGTCGATGTTGCTGGACCCCACGGTGGCCCACTGGCCATCGACGACGGCCACCTTGGCGTGGAGTTCGCTCAAATGGTGTTCGTGGAGCTCCACACCTGCTGCCAGCAGGTCGCGATACAGCGCCCTGGCGGCCGCCAGAAAGAACGGATGGTCGGTATGCCCCTGCAGCAGCAGGCGCACCCGAACGCCGCGCGCGGCGGCCTTTTTCAGCAGGGTGCGAAACCGCCGGCCGGGCAGGAAATAGGCGTTGGCGATGACGATTTCGCGCTGCGCCAGCGCCAATGCGGCGAGGTACCCCCGCTCGATGTCGCGCCGGTGGGCCACGTTATCGCGCACCACAAAGGCCGCGCGAACATGGCCGTCGGTGGGCCAGGCGGGTTCGATGCTGGCGTCCGGCAGGGGCCGCTTGAACTGGGTGAGCGCCACCAGCCGCCATAGCCGCCGCACATTGGCGTGAATATCGGCAAGCAGCGGCCCGCGTACTTCCACGGTGAAATCCAGTCGCGGCCAGGGCAGCCGCACGGGTTCATGGTCGTCGATGAGGTTGATGCCGCCGACGAATGCGACCGAAGCATCGATTACCGCAAGCTTGCGGTGCAATCGCCGCAGGCTGGCCGGCCTGAAATGCCAGCCTGCGAACAGCGGGCGATAGACCAGCACAATGGCCCCCGCCTGCTCCAGCCGGATACGCCAGTCAGCCGGGAAATCCCGCGCGCCGATGCCGTCGATCAGGAGCCGGACCCTGACTCCCCTGCGTGCGGCGCGCACCAGTGCATCGCACACCGCCCCGGCCGTGGCGTCGGTATTGAAGATATAGGTTTCGAGATGAATCTCGGCGCGTGCCGCGTCACACGCAGCAATCAGGGCCGGGAAAAAATCGGCTCCGCCCGCCAGCAGCCGCACCTGATTGCCCGGCACGGGTTCGACACTGCGGAACACCCGTCGCCAGACGTTCCGCCGCGTCATGCCAGCTTGAGTTTGGCGGTCAGCGCCGCGTGATCCGAGATGCGATGCCAGGCGTGGCCGGTGTGCACACGCGCCGCTTGTACCTGAAAGCCGCGAATGTAGATGCGGTCGAGCTGGAACATGGGCAGGATGGACGGGTAGCTGCGCGCGGACTGGCCGTGATGGGTTTCGAATACTTCGGCGAGCCCCAGCTCGTCTTCGAAGTAACGCCCGGCGCGTACCAGCCAGTCGTTGAAGTCACCCGCCAGGATGAGCGGTGCACCGTCCGGCACCATCGCGCGCACCCGCGCGGCAATCATGTCCAGCTGGCGTTTGCGGCCCCGCTCGGTCAGTCCGAGATGGACGTTGATGCAGTGCACCGGCCCGGCCACACCCGGCAATTCGATCTCGCAATGCAGCATGCCCCGGCTTTCGAAGGCATGCGCCGAAATGTCCTCGTTTTCCCAGTTCAGTATCTTGTAGCGCGAGAGGATGGCATTGCCATGGTGACCGGTGTCGTAGACGCAGTTCTTGCCATAGGCAAAATCGGTGTACACATGACCGGCCAGAAATTCATGCTGCGGCTTGCCGGGCCAGTGCTGGAAGCGGCTGGCGCGCTGGCCGTGACTGCCCTGCACTTCCTGCAAAAAGACAATGTCTGAACCGAGCAGCCCCAGACGATCGCGCAGTTCATGTACCGTCAGCCGGCGATTGAACTGCGACAAGCCCTTGTGGATATTGTAGCTAGCGATGGAAAGCGCACTCATGCCCGGATTATACGGAGCGAATCAGGGGCGGCGGCGGTATTTACAAAGAGGACAAGAGGACATGAGGAAACCCCTCTTGAAACTCCTGTCCTCTTGTCCTCTTTGTAAGTTCTTGTAGTGCGGGGATCAGCGCCCCAGCTTGCCGGGTAGCGCGCGCAGGGCTGCTGCATTCGAGGGTGAAAAACAGGCGTCGGCCGCATCCAGCCAGGGCAGCCATTGCCACGCCGTGTGCTCGCGCGGTGCCAGCACCGGCGTCAGGCATTCGGGCAACAGCAGGCCGAACACGTGTTCGGTGTTGTGGGTGGTGCCGGGGGCGTATCGATGCCGCCAGCGTTCGTAGATTTCGTAGCGTGTTTCAGTGCCCCAGTCGGTGAGCGCATAACGGGCTGCATCGAAGCCGGTCTCCTCGGCCACTTCCCGGATCGCGGTTTGTGCGAGCGTTTCGCCGGCATCCTGCGAGCCGGTGACGGACTGCCAGAAACCCGGCGCGTCGGCCCGCTCGATCAGCAACACCTGCCCGTCGGCGGTGTGGATCACCACGAGGACGGAAACCGGGATTTTGTAGGCTGTCACGCGATGCGGGCGTGCAGCGTGTCGGCTGTGAGCATCAGGCCGATCAGGCGATCGATGTTGGGATGCTTGCCGGGGGAGCGGCTGGCGTCCTCGGTATGTTCCGCAAAGATGGCCAGACCTTCGGCTGCCGCCTCGACGTTGATCACGCCGTATTTGTCTGCCAGATAAGCGTAGACGCGAAACGACCCCGCCGTGCCCGGCGCGTTGGCGATGACGGCCAGCTCCAACCCGTTGCTGTCGCTCAGGATGAGTTTTTCACCCGAGAATTCGGGCAGGGATTTGAGATTGTCGGCAAAGCTCATGATGAAAATACGCACTAGGAGGACACGGGGACACGCGGAAAAGTCCGCGCCCAAGCTGCGGAAATCATACCCTGCCAGACCCTGACCGCTTTTGCCCCACTGCAAACCGATCCGCTCTTGTCCTCATGTCCTCTTTGTTCAGGCACACACTCAGGCCAGCTTGTCCCCGGCCACCGGATTGCGCAGCTTGATATGCAGCTCGCGCAGCTGCTTTTCGTCGACCACGTTGGGCGCGTTGGTCATCAGGCACGAGGCGCGCTGGGTTTTGGGGAAGGCGATCACGTCGCGGATCGATTCGGCACCAGTCATGAGGGTGACCAGGCGATCCAGACCGAAGGCGAGGCCGCCGTGCGGGGGCGCGCCGAATTGCAGGGCGTCGAGCAGGAAGCCGAATTTTTCGCGGCGCTCTTCTTCGCCGATTTTCAGCGCGGCGAAGACCTTGTCCTGCACGTCCTGCTTGTGGATGCGCACCGAGCCGCCGCCGACTTCCCAGCCGTTCAGCACCATGTCGTAGGCTTTCGACAGGCACGCGCCGGGATCGCTCGTGAGCAGGTCTTCGTGGCCGTCTTTCGGCGCGGTGAAGGGGTGGTGCAGCGCAACCCAGCGGTCGGCTTCTTCATCGTGTTCGAACATGGGGAAATCGACCACCCACAGCGGGGCCCACGCACGGCCGTCCACAAAGCCCTTTTCGTGGCCGATTTTCAGGCGCAGCGCGCCCAGCGCATCGGTGACGACCTTGGTCTTGTCGGCGCCGAAGAAGAGGAGGTCGCCGTTTTGCGCGCCGGTGCGTTCCATCACGGCTTTCAGCGCGGCTTCATTCAGGTTCTTGACGATGGGCGATTGCAGGCCGGCCTCACTGAGCTGCGTCACGTCGTTGATCTTGATGTAGGCCAGACCCTTCGCACCGTAGATTTTCACGAACTCGGTGTAGCCGTCGATTTCGCCGCGCGAAAGGCTCGCACCGCCGGGCACGCGCAGCGCGGTGACGCGGCATTTGGGGTCGTTGGCGGGGCCGGAGAAGACCTTGAACGCCACGTCCTTCATGCAGTCGGCCACGTCCACCAGTTCGAGCGTGACGCGCAGATCCGGCTTGTCCGAGCCGTAGCGCGTCATCGCTTCGGCGAACGTCATGCGCGGGAATTGCGCGGGCAGTTCGATGCCCTGCGCCTTCGCCATCATGTCGCGGATCATGCCTTCGACCAAACCCATGATTTCTTCTTCGCCGAGGAAGGAAGTCTCCAGATCCACTTGCGTGAATTCGGGCTGGCGGTCGGCGCGCAGGTCTTCGTCGCGGAAGCACTTGGTGATCTGGAAATAGCGGTCGAAGCCCGACACCATCAGGAGCTGTTTGAAGAGCTGCGGCGACTGCGGCAGGGCGTAGAACATGCCGTCGTGGACACGCGAAGGCACGAGGTAATCGCGCGCACCTTCGGGCGTGGAGCGCGTGAGCATGGGCGTTTCGACTTCGAGGAAGCCGTTGACGTCGAGGTAGTCGCGCATCAGTTTGGAAACGCGGTAACGCAGTTTCAGGTTCTTCTGCATCGGCTCGCGCCGCAGGTCGAGATAGCGGTATTGCAGGCGGATGTTTTCGTTGAGGTTGTCGTCGTCGATCTGGAACGGCGGGGTGGCCGAGGCGTTGAGGATTTCGACTTCCTTAGCCAGCACTTCGATCTGGCCGGTGGTCTGGTTGGCGTTTTCGGTGCCGGCGGGGCGGGCGCGCACGCGGCCGACGATGCGCAGCACGTATTCCGAACGCACTTCTTCGGCGAGCTTGAAGGCGGCGGGCGTATCCGGGTCGATCACCACCTGCACCAGGCCTTCGCGGTCGCGCAGGTCGATGAAGATCACGCCGCCGTGGTCGCGGCGGCGGTGCGTCCAGCCGCACAGTTGCACGGTTTGATCGATGTCGGCGGCAGTGACCTGGCCGCAGTAATGAGTACGCATGGAAAGTTTTCCTGGTTATTGAACGCCCCGTGGCAGGTCCGAGACGACCCCCATCGAGACGATGGTTTTAAGCGCACGGTCGACCGACATGTCGAGTTCGACCGTTTCGCTCTTTTTCACGAAAAAATAAAATCCGTTGACCGGGCTGGGCGTGGTGGGAATGAATACCGCAACGTGCTCATCCGGCAACTTTGCCAGCACTTCGGCGGGGACATTGGTCAGAAACGCCAGCGACCAAGCCTGCGGATGGGGATACCGGACCAGCAGCACCTTGCGGAAAGCCAGGCCCTTGCCCGACAGCAGCGTGTCCGACACCTGCTTGACGCTGCCATAGATGGATTTCACCACCGGGATGCGTTCGAGAAAAGCCTCGACCACATCGATCAGTTTCTGGCCGAAGAAATTGGCGGCGAAGACGCCGGTCAGAAAGATCACCAGTGCCGTCAGGATGACGCCCAGCCCGGGTATACGCACGCCCATCCAGGCTTCGGGCTGCCATTCGACCGGGAGCAACGTCAGGCTCTGATCGAGGGTGCCGATCAGGAGATCGAGCACCCACAGGGTGATCCCCAGCGGCACCCAGATCAACAGGCCGGTGACGAAATAGCGCTTCATGTAGGGTTTGGGCAAAAACAAAGAAGCGGACGGTTCACACCGCCCGCTTCCGGGTCAGGTTCGGGTCAGTTACAGGCAGGACATGCGCCCGTCCCGCAGGCATGGGACGGCGCGTCGGTCTTGGTATCGGCCGGTTTGCCGCCGCCCTTGAAATCCGTGGCGTACCAGCCCGAACCCTTGAGGGCAAAGCCCGCAGCAGTGAGCTGTTTGGCATACGCGGACTGTCCGCACGACGGACACACCGTCAGCGGCGTATCCGAAATCTTTTGCATTTCGTCTGCGGCATGGCCGCAGGCACTGCATTTGTAGGCATAGATCGGCATGAAAATTCTCCGACAATCAAGAAGTTGCCGGATTATACCCGCGCCGGGCAGGCGATCCCAAGTCCCCTCTACCAGGCAAAACTCAGGCTGCCGTAAACGCGGCGACTGAAAACATTGGTGTCACGGAATTCGACATAGTCTTCACCCAGGTTCTGCCCGACCAGCGCAGCTTCGACTTCGCGCCCCTGCCACATCCAGCGGCGTGCCAGACGGGCATCGATGCGGGTGTAATTTTGCACATCATCCCCTTCGGACAGCCATTTGGTGTCGTCGTAGTGCCAGGCACCCACGCTTGCCTCCCAGCCCCCAGCAAAACGGTAGCGCGTCAGCAGACCCCAGCTGTTGCGCGGTGCGGAGAGCGGAATATCCTCGTTGAAGTTGTTGACCGACGTATCGGCATCCAGATAGACACGAGCGTAGTGGGCGCTGACATCCCATTGTTGCGAAGGCCGCCAACGCAACTGGATTTCCCCACCATGGGCATCGACGGTGCCGATGTTTCCATAGCGGAATTCATTGGGGCGCAGCAGGCCATCCGTCACGAAATCCCCTTTTTCCTGACCAATGAAATCGACGATACGATCCCGGTAGAGTCGAACATCCCACTCGACACGAGCCTCGGCCCAGCGCCCCAGGTAGGCCAGCTCGTGCGACCGGACCCGCTCGGGTTTGAGGCCGTTGGACGGTATGGTGACAACATCGAGTATCGAACCACTTGCCAGGCGGAATACCTGGTTACCTTCTTCCTCGAGAAACGTTGGTGAACGGTAAGCCTGCGACACGCCAAGACGAACGATGTGTCCGGGTGTCAGGGTGTAGCTGATGGCAGCACGGGGCGAGATGTCCGTGCCGGTAAAATAATGATGTTCGAGCATCGCCCCGCCCTGCACCAGCACGCGCATGTGGGGCTGCCACTCGACATGGCCGAATATTCGCCCCAGGGTGCCGTCAAGATCGCGCGTGTAGCTGTCCGGGGCCTCGACGGTTTCATGCCTGATCTCTCCACCCCATACCCCGCGAAGATCGGGCCGCCAGGTTTCGTTGACCTGAAGCTCCAGATTGGTCCGCGTTTGCCGGATGAACTGATCGACCACGACCGTCCCCAGGCCAGGGAGAGTGGCGTTCGCGTCAGCGTCGAACACATTGCGGGTGTGATACGCCTGCACCCGCCATTCCCGCTGTGGCGACTGAATGTGATGGTAATTAAGATGCAGATATTGTGCGCGCGCGTCCTGCTTGCGAGGTTCAAGCACATCGGTGGGGTCGTTCGTGTCCCGTCCGGCTTGCCAGTCACCACGCGAGAGTCCGAACTGGAGACTCAGATCCGAAGCAGACGTCAGTTGCCAATCGAATCGGCCGTTGGCAAAGACAGTTTGGGTCGACTCGAAATATTCCCCATTATCGCCATTGCCCGGCGGGCGGCCCACGACATCCCGTTCGAAGCGGTCCCGCTCCTGGCCGGAAACAGTGAACCGGTAGCGCAACTGCGCGTCTCCCCCACCGTGGCGCAGCAACACGCCTCGCATCCGCTGCTCGCCCACCTGGGTCGACACCAGCGTGCCGGGCACCTGGGCAGCTGTTTTGGTGATGATGTTGATGACGGCAGAAAATGCGTTTGCACCGTGGATTGCGGCATTGGGGCCACGAATCACCTCGATGCGCTCGATATCTTCAATGGCCAGGGGCAGGTCGCTCCAGTACACCGCGCCGTAGTGCGGACTGTAGATGGAGCGTCCGTCGACCAGTACCTGAAAGCGTCGCGAATAGGCATCGCCCAGACCGTGATAGCCCGCTGCCCAGGTGTTGTCGCGGGTATAAGCCACGGAAAATCCCGGCACCAGCCGCAACAGATCGGGAATATCGCGAAACCCGGAAGCCCGGATCATGTCCTGATCAATCACCGTGACCGCAGCAGGTGCTTCGTTGACCGGTTGGGACAGGCGCGAAACCGACAGCACGACAGGCAGATCGTCGAGAAAATCAGCCTCGGTCACCTCCGCGGCGAATGCATTGCAGGCGCAGCCGCCTGCCAGCAGAGCTGACAGGGCGCGCAATCCGGCACGGAAGGGGCTCAGTCTGAAGTTCAACGCTTAGGGGCGCGGCAGCGCTTGTATGAAGTGTGCCTTGCTTAACGGCGCAGGCAAACCGGCGCTTCAATCCTAGAACGGAATATCGTCGTCCATGTCGTCGAAACTGCCACCGCCGGGCCGCTGCTGCGGGGTGCCGCGCGCGCCCCCGGCGGGCTGCGGACTGCGCGGCGGAGGCGGGGCCTGGTTGTAGCCGTCGTCCATGTCGGCCATGCCGCCACCAGACTTGCCGCCCAGCATCTGCATACTCAGACCACGCACTTCGGTGGCGTAACGCTCTATGCCCTCTTTATCGGTGTACTTGCGAGTACGCAGGCTTCCTTCCACATACACCGGGCTGCCTTTTTTCAGATACTGGCCGCAGACCTCTGCGATGCGTCCGAAGAAGCTTACCGTGTGCCACTCGGTCGCTTCCTGCATTTGGCCGGACTTGTCCTTGTATTTGTCAGTGGTGGCCAGGCGCAGATTGGCCACGGCCTCGCCGCTGGGCAGATAACGCATTTCGGGATCGCGCCCGAGGTTGCCGACGAGAATGACCTTGTTGACGGATGCCATGTTGTTCCCTGATTGAGTGTTATGCCTGTGTAGGTAATTCTATCAGGCCGGGTGCCGGGTCTATCAGACCACACCCAGAAGACGGCGGGCCGCGGGTTCGTCCCAGCCACGCACGCTGACCTTGAGCATGGCCACGCCTTCTTCAGCCAGCACCGCCACTTCAACCACCCCGGACACGCCCGCCAGCTGGGCTTTCAACAGCGCGGCCTGATCCGCCGGCATGGCCCCGACGCGAAACATGCGGGTCTTGATGGCGGGCGGCGCAACCATGGAAAACGACGCCAGCAACCAGATCGCCATCAGCACCACGCAGAAGACGAACACTGCCGGGTAGCCATGGTGCTGAGCCAGCCAGCCGCCGAAGAAGCCGCCGAAGAACAGGCCCAGCGCCTGGGCGGTGTTGTAGACGCCCATGGCCGTGCCCTTGGCCGAGGCCGGTGCCAGCTTGGAAATGAGCGAAGGCAGGCTGGCTTCCAGCAGGTTGAACGCGACAAAATATGCAAACAGGGCCCACACGATGGCCCAGAAATGCGCCAACCCCAGGGCCAGTCCCAGCAGCGACAGCAGCATCAGCGCCACCGCGCCGATGAAGACAGGCTTCATCTGGCCGCGCTTTTCACCATAAATGATCGCCGGCACCATCAGCACGAACGACCCCAGCAAGACAGGCAGATAGACCGCCCAGTGATGGTCCACGGCGAGCCCCGCGTTCTTCAGCGCCACGGGCACGACGACGAACATGGCCATTTGCGCGGCATGCAGGGCAAAGATGCCAAAGTCCAGGCGGGCGAGCTGGCCGTTCCTCAGTACATCGCCGAGGCGGGCGGGGTTGGCCTGCGCGTCTGCATGAAAATGCGTGGCCGCCGGGTCCGGCACCCAGTAGCGGATCACCCAGATCGCCGCCAGGGCCAGAATACCGGTCAGCGCGAAAATGCCCGGCACGCCAATGGCCTGGTTGAGCGCCGGGCCGGCCACGAGCGAAATCGCGAACGTGAGGCCGATGGTGGAACCGATGATGGCCATCGCCTTGGTGCGATGCTCCTCGCGCGTGAGGTCGGCCAGCATGGCCGTGACGGCGGCCGACACTGCACCCGCGCCCTGTAGCGCACGCCCGATGATCGTCCAGTAGATGTCGGTGGCCGAAGCAGCCAGAAAACTGCCCAGCGCAAAGATGATCAGGCCGAAGACGATGACCTTCTTGCGCCCCATGCGGTCGGACGCCATGCCGAAGGGAATCATGAGAATGGCCTGGGTCAGGCCATAGATGCCCAGAGCCAGGCCCACCAGCGTGTGATTGTGGCCGCCCGGCAGGTCTTCGGCGTAGAGCGCGAACACGGGCAGGATCAGGAACATGCCCAGCATGCGCAGGCCGAAGATGGCCGCGAGCCCCGATGC
>JBEQCD010000084.1:0-10242 GCA_041639515.1 Hydrogenophilales bacterium
GTATCAGCCCGAAATTCCTCCCAATACCGGCAACCTGATCCGGCTCTCGGCCAACAGCGGGTTCCGCCTGCATCTGGTCGAACCGCTGGGGTTCGACCTCTCTGACAGGCAGGTGGCGCGCGCCGGGCTGGATTACCACGACATGGCCTGCGTGACCGTACACCCGGACTGGGCGGCCGTGCGCGCCGCACTGGCCGGCCGGCGCTGGTTTGCGCTCACTACCAAGGCCAGTCGCCTGTTCGGCAGCGTGACGTACGCGCCTGACGATGTGTTTGTGTTCGGCCCGGAATCGCGCGGCCTGCCGCCGGAAATCCTCGAAACCTTCGATGCCGATTGCCGCCTGCGCTTGCCGATGCGGCCGGGATCGCGCAGCATGAACCTGTCGAATGCGGTCAGCGTCACGCTGTTCGAGGCGTGGCGGCAGAACGGCTATGCGGGAGGGGCATGATGACAGGCATGGAATGGCTGGAAGCGGCAAGCTATGTGGTGACCATCGTCGGCCTGCCCTTTGCGATCGCGGTCTATCTGCTCGACCAGCGGCGCGAGCGGCAGAACGAGGAGGAGGAGCTCTTCCTGCGGCTGTCGGATGAATACGCCGATTTCATGCGGCTGGTCATCGAGAACGCCGACCTGCACCTGCTCTCCCCCGACGAGCGGGGTGAACTGAACGAAGAGCAGCGCGAGCGCAGGCAGGCGCTGTTCGCCATTCTGGTGGCCCTGTTCGAGCGCGCCTACGTGCTCGTGTACGAAGACGACATGAGCCGGCAGCAGGCACGACTGTGGCAGTCGTGGGCGGACTACATGCACGAGTGGTGCCGGCGGGCGGATTTTCGCGCGGCCCTGCCGGCTTTGTCGCACGGCGAGGATCCGGGGTTTGTCGCGGCCATCAGCCGCATTGCCGAAGAAGCCGCAGCGGCCCGCTGAGGGTCAGACGGGTTCGAACACGAACTGGTCGAGCCAGTCCAGCAGTTCGTCCAGCGGCAGCGGTTTGCTGTAGTAATACCCCTGCACCTGGTCGCAGCCCATGCTGCGCAGCATGTCGGCAGCCGCAGCCGTTTCCACGCCTTCAGCAATGACGCCGAGCCCGAGGTTGTGGGCGAGCGCGATGGTCGAGCGCACGATGATCGCATCCTGGCTGTTGTCGACCATGCCGGAGACGAAGGAGCGGTCGATCTTCAGCGCCGAAAGCGGCAGGCGGCGAAGATAGGCGAGCGAGGAATAGCCCGTGCCGTAGTCGTCGACGGCAATGCTCGAACCCAGTCTCGACAGATCGCGCAGTACGGCCGCCGAGGTGTCGGGATCCTGCATCAGCGCGGTTTCGGTGAGTTCGATCTCGATTTCGCCGGTGCTGACCAGGCCGGCATCGAGCGCCTGCTTCAGGTGCGCGGTAAAGCGGTCGTCGAGCAGGTTGCGCGCCGACAGGTTGATGGCAATGGGCTGGGTGTGTCCGTGTGCATTGAGACGCTGCTTGTCGGCGACAGCCAGATCGAGGATGGACCGGGTGAAGGGGTGGATGACTTCGTTCATTTCTGCCAGATGCACGAAGGCTGCCGGGTACAGCAGCCCGTGACGCGGGTTGCGCCAGCGCACCAGCGCCTCGAAGCCGGTGACGCGGCGGCTGGCGAGGTCGAGCTTGGGCTGGTAGTGCAGCACCAGTTCGCCGTTTTCCACAGCGTGCGCCAGTTCCACCGCCAGCGTGAGCCGCTCGGGGCTGTAGGTGTCGAAATCACGGTCGTACACGGCCACGCCGGCACCGGATTGCTTGGCCTGGTACATGGCCACGTCGGCCGCCCGCAGCAGGTCGTGGCTGGTGTCGCCGTGGGTGGGGTAGACCGCCACGCCGATGCTGGCACCGATCTGCAGGGCGATGCCCTGGATGACGAAGGGCTCGCGCAGCGTAGTCTTCACCCGCTGGGCCAGGCGGACCGCTGCCTCGTCGTCTGCGATGCCGGGGATGAGGAGTGCGAATTCGTCGCCGCCCAGCCGGCAGATGAGCGAATCATGGCCGGCCAGCCCGGCTTCGAGGCGCGGGCCGATCTGGGTCAAAAGCAGGTCGCCGACATGGTGGCCCAGGGTGTCGTTCACTTCCTTGAAGCGGTCGAGATCGAGCAGCATCAGGGCTGAGGTGGGCGTGTGGGCCGCGCCGATGCGTTCGACGAAATCGTGGTGCAGCACGCTGCGGTTGGGCAGGCGGGTGAGGCTGTCGTGGCGTGCCTGGTAGGCCAGTTTCACGACATGGCGCGAGTTGGCGATGGCCAGCGCCACGGTGTTGCTGAAGGCGCTGAAGGTGTCGATCTCGATTTCGCTGAAGGCGTGGCGTTCGCCGTAGACGACGTTGATGCCGCCCAGCGCCTGATCGTGATAGACCAGTGGTGCCACCATGCCGGTGTGCAGGCCGACCGAGGCAAGGTTGTCGCGCAGGTAAGGCTGGATGCGGGGATCTTCACGGAAATCCTCGCAGATCATGATCTGCCTCTCGGAAACGGCCTGTCCGCACAGACTGCCGGTGATGGGAATGTGGCGGGTGATGTCCAGGAAGCTGGCGTTGAAGCCACTGCTGGCGGCCAGTTCCAGCCGGTTGCCGTCATCGCTGAGCAGGTAGATGGCGATGTGGGGGGCGTGGCTCAGGTTCGCCAGCGCTTCCATGGCTTCGTGCAGGATGTCGTCGAGTTCGAGCGAAGCGTGGATGCGGTTCGACAGCTGGTTGATGACGCGCAGGCTGTCGTTGCGTTCGATGAGGGCACGGCGCGATTCGAGCAGTGCGGCCTCGGCCGCCTTGTGGGCGCTGAGGTCGGCCGCAATGCCGAGGAAACCTTCGATGCGGCCGTCCGGCGCGTGCAGCGCGCTGACCGAGAGGCGCACCGGAAAGCGGCTGCCGTCGCGGCGGATGTAGGTCCATTCACGTTCGTCAGTTTCGCCACGCCGGGCGCGGGCGACGAAGGCCTCGAATCCGGGCTCGAGGGCGATGCCCAGTTCCCGCCGCAGCTCGGCGGCGCGCAGCGACACTTCAGTCGCGTCGTGGAAACGCTCGGGGGTGGCGTGCCCGATCATTTCGTCTGCACGGTAGCCCAGCATCCGTTCGGCGGCGGCGTTGAAACTCACGATGACGCCACGTGTGTCGGTGGAAATCATGCTGTATTGCGCGCTGTCGAGTACCGCCTGACGCCAGTCCGACAGGCGGGCCACCGTGGCGTCGGATGCGATCTGGCGGCGGAGCGCGCGACGGTAGAACAGCGTGGCACCGATCAGGAAGGCCAGCAGCATGAACGTCGGCAATACCAGCCGCCCCAGCCAGTTGCGGACGAGGGTTGAAAGCGGAATGACTGCGCCCGAGGTGAGGCCGTATTCGCCAATGCGTTCGAAGGCGACGAGGTGATAGCCGCCCAGACGGGGCAGGTTCATCCACAGCGTGCCCTGTGTGGTTTTCAGTTGCGACAGGGCGAGCAAGGTGCCCGGTGCAGCCTGCTGTGAAAAATACCTGCGCAGCACGGTCTGGCGGTCGCCGGCGGGAAGCGGATGGAAATACTGGACATAGCCGTCGTCACGCAGCAGCACCGTGGAGGTGTGGGCCGGCAGGGTGGCGTTGGCCAGCAGGGAATTGCCGCCTTCGATGGGGTAGCCGGCGGTCATCACGGCAATGGGATCGCCACGCGCGTCGAGGATGGGCACGCGTACCGGGATCACCCACTGCTTCAGCAGTTTCATGAAATACGGCCGGCCGATTTCCAGCTTGCGGCTTTGCAGGCTCTTCAGAAAGCTGTCGTGGGTTTCGGGCTGCAACAGCAGGTTGGGCAGGGCTACGCCGGCCGGCACGCCGCTGATCAGCAGCAACTGGCCATCGGTACGGGCGAGGCCGAAGCCCGCCATGCCGGGGTCGATGGTGCGGATGCGCTCGAACAGGGCGCGCCCGCTCTCCGGTGAATTGAGCGTGTCGAGCCCCACCAGTTCGGTGCCGATGCCGCGCAGGATCAGTTCGTAGTTGCGCAGGGTGGTGCGGGTGTTCTGGACCAGCGTGGTGTTCAGGTAGCGCAAGCTGGCCTCGGCGTCGCGATGCGTTTCGAAGGCGTGACGGCCCACGGCCACGCAGTAGGCGGCGACCAGGAACCCGACCAGGATGTAGAACAGGCCACGCAGCGGCTTGGTGTGGGGCGGAGAGGGGGGCGAGGCCATGCGCGGGTGGGAGAGATGGGGCGTCTTCAGGTTAGACGCTATTACGGGCATGGCGGGGCATGGCTGAAGCCCCGTTTCAGAACTCGGTACGAATGTCCCGGTTGAGGAGGGCGTCGACAGCCTGGGGGGCGGGCAACTTGCCGTCGAGGATGCGGCGGACGGCGCGGGTGATCGGCATGTCGACGCCCAGCCTGTCGGCCAGCGCATCGACCTCGCGCGTGGTCGTCACGCCTTCTGCCACATGGCCCAGTTCGGCCAGGATGGCGTTGAGGCTCTGCCCCTGGGCCAGTTTCAGGCCCACCTGCCGGTTGCGCGACAGGTCGCCGGTGGTGGTGAGGATGAGATCACCCAGGCCCGACAGGCCCATGAAGGTTTCGGCATGGCCCCCCAGATGGACGCCCAGCCGGGTCATCTCGGCCAGGCCCCGGGTGACGAGTGCGGCGCGCGCATTGTGGCCCAGCCGCAAGCCGTCGCAGATGCCGGCGGCAATGGCCATCACGTTCTTCAGCGCGCCGCCGATCTCCACGCCGGTCACATCGTCGTGGGCATAAATGCGCAGACGCGGGCCGGACAGCAGTTCTGCCTGGTGCTGTGCCCAGGCAGCATCGCGCGAAGCCAGCGTCAGCGCGGTAGGACAGCCCCGGGCGACTTCGAGCGCGAAGCTGGGGCCGGACAGCACACCCGCTGCGGCGTCCGGCAGGATGTCTGCGACGAGTTGATGCGGCAATCGGCCGGTGCCCTGCTCAAACCCCTTGCAGACCCAGACCAGCGACGGCAGGCTGGCACGCTTCGCCAGGGCATCGAGGGTGGCGCGCAACCCGTGGCTGGGGACGGAGATGACCAGCAGGTCGGCACCGTCGACCGCCGTATCGAAATCGCTTTCGAACGCCAGGGTTGCGGGCAGCGGGCAATCGGGCAGGTAGCGGGTGTTGAGGCGCGTGCGGCGCATGGTGTCGAGTTCGTCGCCATTGCGCCCCCACAGCGTGACAGCGTGCGCCGAGGCCCAGTTTGCAGCCAGTGCCGTGCCCCAGGCCCCTGCGCCCAGCACCGTGAGTTTCATCGTCCCCACGCTTCGAAGCCCGGCAGCCAGCCGGAAAGACCATCGGCGTGCCGCACCGGCAACCAGCCGTCGGCCCGCATCTCGCCGGTGACGAGCAGCAGCACCCCGCGAGCCGCGCGGAACACGACTTCGGCGTCGGCGCGGGGTTCGCGCCGGATGTCGCTGACCTCGGCCTGGATCATCACGGTACGGGCACCGCCGAGTGCGGTTTTCTCGATCCAGGCGAGACGACCGCCCGGATCCCGCACCTTGGCCCAGGTGTCGGTATCCACCACGATTTCAAGCGGCAGTCCCGCACCGGCCACGGCGATGCGCGACGCGGCTGTCGAAGGGGCATCGTAGAGAATCGCCGGACGCGCAGTGCTGCGATAGTCCAGCGCATAGGCAGGAGACAGGCAGGCGAGCGCGAGGAGCGCTGCGCCGGGCAGGTGATTCAATGCGTCTGGGCAGGCGCAGCCTGTTGTTGCTGGGCCTGTTGCTGCTGCATGAACAGCGCTTCGAAGTTGACCGGATTGAGCAGCAGCGGCGGGAAGCCGGCACGCGTCACCACGTCGGACACGGTTTCACGCAGGTAGGGGAAGACGATGTTGGGGCAGCCGATGCCGAGCACCATGGGCATCTGGTCGGCCGGCACGTTCTGGATGCGGAAGACACCAGCCTGCGTGCACTCGACCAGGAACATGGTCTTGTCACCCGCCGTGGCGGTGACAGTGACGGTGATGCTGGTGTGGAAAACGTCCTGGGCGAGGGCGCGGCTTTCGGTGGACAGGTTCACGTCCATCTTGGGCGCATCGCGCTCGGTGAAAATGGCGGGCGCGTTCGGCACTTCGACCGACAGGTCCTTGACGTAGAGTTTTTCGATATTGAATACGGGTTGTTGCTGTTCGTCCGCCATGATGTCTCCCTGGATAAGAAAACCGGCGCATCACGCACCGGCAAAACAAGCATTCTAACCCGTCTTTAATGTACGCCCTGTGACGCGAGCCAGGCCTTGAGGTTGCGGGCATCGAGTGCACCGGACAGTCGGGCGACCTCCTCGCCCTCGCGATACAGCACCAGGGTGGGAATGCTCTTGATGTGCGCACGCAGCGAGAGTTTGGGATGGGCCTCGGTTTCCACCTTGGCAAAGCGCACGCGCGTGGCCATTTCGGCAGACACCTGCTTGAAAACCGGTGCCATCATCTTGCACGGACCGCACCAGTCGGCCCAGAAATCCACCAGAACCGGCAGGCCGGCGCGTTCGACGAAACGGTCGAAGCTCGCGGTGGTGAGGTCGACCGGCGTGCCGGGCAGAAGCGGGGTGCCGCATTGGCCGCATTTCGGCCCGTCGGCCAGACGTTCGTCTGGCACGCGGTTGACGGCGAGGCAGTGGGGGCAGGCAAGTTCCATTGGGCGGTCCAGAGGATGCAACACCCTCCATATGGAGCCGGCCGGGCAGTTTGCAAGCCCGGCCGCGTCGCAATCAGCTGTTCAGCAGCGGCACCAGCTTGCCGGCGGCGTCCAGCGCCGAGGTGTCGTCGAAGCCCCCGACATGGGTGTCGCCGATGAAAACCTGCGGCACCGTGCGGCGGCCGGTTCTGGCGATCATCTCGTCCTGCTTCTGGGGATCCAGATCGATGCGGATCTTTTCGATTTCGGTCACGCCCCGGCTTTTCAGCAGGCGCTCGGCGGCAACGCAATAAGGGCAGACAGCAGTGCAGTACATGACGACTTTTTGCATGACGTTTCCTGGTTTATTTCTTTTTGGTGACAGGCAGGTTGGCGCGTTCCCACGCCTGGATGCCGCCGGCCAGATTGTAGACAGTGGAAAAACCGGCCTTTTTCAGCATGCCGCAGGCGCGTGACGAGCGAGCGCCGCTGCGGCAGTTGACCAGAACCGGCTTGTCCTTGTGCGCGTCGAGTTCGCCCAGCCGCTTGCCCAGCTGGCCGAGCGGAATGTGCCTGGCCTTGGGGATGTGGCCGGATTCGAATTCGCCGGTTTCGCGCACGTCGAGCACCAGTGCCTCGTCGTTGTAGAGCCGGGTGGCCTTCAGCGTGTCGGCCTGTTCGACGCCCGACAGCTTGCTGCCGATGAAGGACCACAGCAGCATGGCACCGGACACAACGGCCAGTGCGACGAGCATCCAGTTTGCCTGGAGGAATTGCGTATCCATGTGTGCCCGATCAGAGGCCGCAGCCCTGCTTGACGCCGGCCTTCTTCAGCATCATGTCCATCGGGCAAAAACGGGTGATGCCGGACTGGAACAGATTGAAGCCGACGAAGGCGGTGAACCACAGCCATGACATCTGCGTCATGTCGACGCTGCCGGAAAAATGCGCCAGCGCCAGCGAGAGCATGATGAAAAACCCGGCCACGATGCGGACGATGCGTTCGATGGTCATGTTGAAGCTCCTGTGAAAATTATTGACGGGAAAATTTGCGGTAGTTGGCGGCGTAGTACAGCACCGGGATGACGACCAGCGTCAGCAGGGTGGACACGAAAATGCCGAAGATGAGCGCAACCGCGAGGCCCGAGAAAATTGGGTCATCGAGGATGAAGAATGCCCCCAGCATGGCGGCCAGGCCGGTCAGCACGATGGGCTTGGCGCGGGTGGCTCCGGCCTGGATCACGGCTTCCTGGAAATCCATGCCGCCACGCGTCTGTTCGTTGATGAAATCGACCAGCAGGATGGAGTTGCGCACGATGATGCCAGCCAGCGCGATCATGCCGATCATCGAGGTGGCGGTGAACTGCGCACCCAGCAGGGCATGGCCCGGCATCACGCCGATGATGGTCAGCGGAATAGGCGCCATGATGATGAGCGGCGTGAGATAACTCTTGAACTGTGCGACGACGAGGATGTAGATCAGCATCAGGCCGACCGCATAGGCAATGCCCATGTCGCGGAAGGTCTCGTAGGTGACCTGCCATTCGCCGTCCCACTTCAGCGCGAAACCGGCGTAGGGATCGTCAGGCTGGCTGATGAAATATTCCTTCAGTGTGCCGCCTTCCTTCAGCGCGCGATCCTTGAGTTCGCCGCGCATGCCGAACAGGCCATACAGCGGCGAATCCAGTGCGCCGCCGGTGTCGCCTACCACGAAGACGACCGGCAGCAGATCCTTGTGATAGATGGTCTTCTCGCGTTCGGTGGGCAGCACTTCAACCAGTTCGGACAGCGGCACGAGGTTGCCGTTGTTGCCGCGCACGGTGAGCTTCAGCAGTTCGTCGATGCCGCTTTGCTTTTCCGGGGGAAGCGTGATGCGTACCGGAATTTCATACTTGGCCCCGCTGCCGTGGATGGGCGTGACGTTTTCGCCGGACAGGCCCATCTTCATTGCTGCCACAACGTCCTTCTGCGCCACGCCGGCCACTGCGGCCTTGTTCTGCAACACACGCAGCACAAAGCGCCGGGCGTCGTCCTCGACCGTGTCGTCGATGGCGACGATGCCGTCGGTTTTCTCAAACACGCCACGCACCTGTTTGGCGACGGCGATCTGTGCGTCGTAGTCCGGGCCATAGATTTCGGCGACGATCGGTGACATCACCGGCGGGCCGGGCGGTACTTCGACCACCTTCACGTCGGCACCGTGCTTTTTGGCGATGACCTCGACCACAGGACGGATCGCCTGCGCGATGTCGTGGCTCTTGCGGTCGCGTTCATGCTTGTCGACGAGGTTGACCTGCAGGTCGCCGACTTCGGGGCCGCTGCGCAGGTAGTACTGCCGCACCAGGCCGTTGAAGTTGATCGGCGCGGCGGTGCCGGCGTAGGCCTGGTAGTCGGTCACTTCAGGCACTTGTGCGACAGCCTCGCCCATTTCGGCGAGCACCTGCGCGGTTTTCTCGAGCGGGGTGCCCACCGGCATGTCGACGATGATCTGGAATTCCGACTTGTTGTCGAACGGCAGCATCTTGAGGATGACCAGTTGCACCACCGGCAGGGCAACCGAGATCAGGATCGCGGCACCGATGCCCAGCCAGAGCTTGCGCCGTGCGCCCTTGCCGTCCTCGCCGCGCAGGAAGGGTGTGAGGCGGGTGCGGAACAGCGAGAGCAGCTTGTCGTTGCCTGCCTCGGCGTGGCCGTGCGCGCCCTGCTTGATGAGCTTGAGCGCGAGCCAGGGCGTAACGATGAAAGCGATGGCCAGCGAAATGATCATGCCGATGGACGCATTGATCGGGATCGGGCTCATGTACGGACCCATCAGGCCCGAGACGAAGGCCATGGGCAACAGCGCGGCGATCACGGTGAGCGTGGCGAGGATGGTCGGGCCGCCGACTTCGTCCACCGCGCGCGGGATGATGGCTTCGAGCCCGTCGTGGTCCAGTCCCATCCTGCGATGGATGTTTTCCACCACCACGATGGCGTCGTCGACCAGGATGCCGATGGAGAAGATGAGCGCGAACAGCGACACGCGGTTGAGCGTGAAGCCCCACGCCCAGGAGGCGAAGAGGGTGGCGGCGAGCGTCAGCAGCACGGCCGCGCCGACGATCAGGGCCTCGCGCTTGCCGAGCGCGAACAGCACCAGCAGCACCACCGAGGCGGTGGCGAAGATCAGCTTCTGGATCAGCTTCTTGGCCTTGTCGTCGGCAGTGGCACCGTAATTGCGGGTGACGCTGACTTCCACGCCTTCGGGCAGCACGCTGTTTTCCAGCGCGTTGACGCGCGCGATCACCTTCTCGGCCACGTCGACCGCGTTCTCCCCCGGCTTCTTGGATACGGCGAGGGTGACAGCCGGGAAAGTCTGACCGACGCCGGGCTTGTCCGCGCCGCCGGCACCGGGGCCATACCAGACGTAGCGCGCCGGCTGATCCGGGCCGGCAACGACGGTGGCAATGTCGTTCATGTAGACCGGGCGGCCCTGCGAGACGCCGACCACCAGCTGCTTCACGTCGTCTGCGCCGGTCAGGAAGGTACCGGTCTGCACCAGGATTTCCTGGTTGTTCGACACCAGCGTGCCGGAAGGCTGGGCGGCGTTGGACACCTGCAGGGCGTCGCGGATGTCCTGCGCAGACACCCCGAAGGCCGCCATGCGG
>JBEQCD010000085.1:0-9977 GCA_041639515.1 Hydrogenophilales bacterium
GGGGCGGTGGGGGGGGGGGGGGGGGTGGCGGGGGCGGTGGCGGTGGCGGGGGCGGTGGGTGCGCAGGGGGGCCCAATATGGTCTATGCGAACGGCACCGGGGGATTGGAACGCTTTCAATTGCAATGTCAGCCGGGTACGGGTGGGCGCATCATGTGGAAGGAGATTCTTCAATGAAGCTATTGATAATTGCAGGCAGCTGGTTGCTGATTTTTCTTGGGGGCACGACAGTGGCCGCAGAAACGCGGGCAATCAAAGCCAATACAGGTCAGAGCCAAGCCAACAATGTAGACAGGGTGATGAATCGGATGGCTGGGCAGTTCCAGGGGTATAACCCTGCCAAGAATCAGATTCGCATCAGCGGGATGGACTACGAATTGGCATCCGGCATCGAATTGAATCCAAGCCGACTACGCACGAACGAGATGGTGACCTTTGAGGTTTCTGGAGAATACGTGTCTGGCCGTGAAATCATCACGAACATTGAATGAGGTGTGAACAGTCATGAAAAGCCATGGTGGATTCACGCTGATTGAACTGATGATGGTGGTTGCAATCTTGGGCATATTGGCTGCCATTGCATACCCAAACTACACAGACTATGTTCGAAACGGGCATCGCGCCGATGCTCGGGCGCAGCTGCTTGAGGCAGCACAGTTTATGGAGCGCACGTTCACCCTGACTTCAGACTACAGTGTGGCTGTAGGAGGAGGGGCGATTGCGCTGCCTGCTGCACTTGTTCAGGCACCTAAACCCCCGGGCGCAGCCACATACAACATCAGTTTGAATCCAGCTGCAACCCAGACTACCTTCACGTTGCAGGCGGTGCCTGCAGCGGGTGGACCCATGGCAGGTGATGTTTGCGGTACTTTGACCCTGACAGAGAGCGGAGTCCAGGGATCTGCTGGAAACGTGGCTATGTGTTGGGGGCGTTAATCTTCTCTTGAGTCGAGTTCCTTTGGGATGGGGAAGTTGACGTTTTCCTGGGCACCAGGCAGGTACTGTGTGTCATGAATGCCAAATGTTTTCAAATGCTCAATTAGTGTCTGGACCAGTAATTCAGGTGCAGAAGCTCCGGCAGTAATACCCACGCGCTGTTTGTTTGCAAACCACGCTGGGTCAATTTCCTGGGCACTGTCCACCATATAAGCCGGTACCCCCAGATTTTCCGCCACTTCCCGCAGTCGGTTCGAGTTTGAACTGGTGGGTGAACCCACCACGATCACCACGTCACATTGTTTGGCCAGGGCCTTGACTGCGTCCTGCCGGTTTTGCGTGGCGTAACAGATGTCGTCCTTCTTGGGGCCGACTATGTTGGGGAAGCGCTGGCGCAGGGCATCGACGACGCGTGCGGCATCATCGACGGACAGGGTGGTCTGGGTGACATATGCCAGCCGGTCCGGGTCGGTCACGGTGAGCGTGGCGACATCGCCGGGGGTTTCGACCAGGTACATGCCGCCGGTTGACTGGCCCAGCGTGCCTTCCACTTCCGGGTGGCCCTTGTGGCCGATCATGACGATTTCGTAGCCCTTGTCGCGCATCTTGCTCACTTCAACGTGAACCTTGGTGACGAGGGGGCAGGTGGCGTCAAAGACCTTGAGCCCGCGGGCTTCGGCTTCGGTCCGCACGGCCTGCGACACGCCGTGTGCGCTGAAGATGACGGTGGAGCCGGCAGGGACGTCGGCCAGTTCTTCGACAAAAATCGCACCCTTGTTCTTGAGGTCGTTGACGACGTAGGTGTTGTGCACGACTTCGTGGCGGACGTAGATGGGTGCGCCGAATTTTTCCAGGGCGCGCTCGACGATGGCGATGGCACGGTCGACGCCGGCACAGAAACCACGGGGGTTGGCAAGCAGGATGGTTGGATGCATGGGCGCTCCGTTCACAGGATGCGGACGATTTCCACTTCGAATTCGATGGAAAGGTCGGCCAGCGGATGATTGAAATCGATGTGTACGGTTTCGTCGCCGATTTCCAGCAGACGGCCCGCCAGTGTCTGCCCGTTGGGCATGGCAAATTCAACAAGCTGGTCGGTTTCGAATGCCATGTCGGGCGGCAAGTCGGCACGCGGCATGGTCTGGACGAGTTCGGCCTGGGATTCGCCGAAGGCCTGCCAGGGATCGAGCAGGAAGACATGGCGCTCGCCGGGGGGCAGGTCGACGAGCCATTGTTCGAGCATGGGCGCGAGGGTGCCGTCGCCGAGGGTCAGCGTCTCGGGTTCAGCGTCGCAAAAATTCGAGACGATGTCGTCTCCCCCGCGCGGGCGTAGGGCGTAGCGTAATTCGAGCGTGTCGCCGGGGGCGGCGGTGCGGGGGGCGCTCATGGGGCGGTCCTGGTTTCATGCTTGCCCAGCAGGCTGTCCCAGACCAGCCAGACCGCGCCGATGAAGATGGCCGAATCGGCAATGTTGAATGCCGGCCAGGCAAAGTCCTGGTAATGGAAATAAAGGAAGTCGACGACGTAGCCGAGCACCGCGCGGTCGATCACATTACCCAGTGCACCGCCCAGGACGAGCGCCAGCGGCAGGGCCAGGCGAACTTCCTGGGTATGGCGTTTCAGCAGACGCACGATGACTACGGTGGCAACGATGCCCACGGCAATGAAAAACCAGCGCTGCCAGCCGCCTGCGTCGGCCAGGAAACTGAATGCCGCGCCGGTGTTGTGCACCAGCACCAGCGAAAAAAAGGGCAGAACAGGCACGAATTCCTGGTAGTCGAGGCTGGAAGACACCCAGAATTTGGTGAGGTGGTCGACCACGATCACGGCCAGCGAGATACCCAGCCAGAAACGCATGGAATAGGCCGTGGACTTATGCATGGCTACGCACCTCGCCAGGGCCCTGGAGATTGGAGATGCAGCGGCCACACAGGCCGGGCTGCGCAGGGTCGACGCCTATATCTTCCCGCACATGCCAGCACCGTTCGCACTTGGTGCCCGGTGCCGGTGCAACGTCGATGCGGTCTGTTTCGGCTGCAAGCAGCGTGCAGTGCGAAACGATCAGGACAAAGCGCAAATCGTCGCCCAGCGGCGCGAGCAGGGCGAGCGTGTCGGGCGCGGCGTGGAGGGTGACGGCGGCTTGCAGCGACGAGCCGATGACGCCGCTGGCCCGCTGGGTTTCGAGTTCCTTGAGGACGGCGGAGCGGATGTCGCGGATACGCGTCCAGCGGGCGAGGAGTTCTGCGCCCTCTCTCATAAGCGGGGGAGGGTTGGGGAGGGGGCTGTTTGCTGTGGCTGCGGAGGTGGATTTAGCGTTTTCCCTTACCCCCGGCCCCTCTCCCGCTTGCTGGAGAGGGGAGAACGGCAGCGAGTGCCATTCGTGCAGGAAAACGCTGTCGTCCGCGCCCTCACCCAACTCCCCCCACACCTCTTCCGCCGTGAACGAGAGAATCGGTGCCAGCCAGCGCACCAGCGCGTGGCTGATGTGGAAGAGCGCGTTTTGCGCGCTGCGTCGGGCCATCGAGTCCGCGCCGCTGGTATAGAGGCGATCCTTGAGAATGTCGAGATAAAAGCCGCCGAGGTCTTCCGAGCAGAAGGCTTGCAGCTTTTGCGCGATGAAGTGGAATTCGTAGGCGTCGTAATGCGCGCGGATTTCGGTTTGCAGCTGGGCGGTGAGTGCGACGGCGTAGCGATCGATTTCCAGCCAGTCTTGCA
The DNA here is from genome assembly GCA_041639515.1 of Hydrogenophilales bacterium. Taxonomy (GTDB): domain Bacteria; phylum Pseudomonadota; class Gammaproteobacteria; order Burkholderiales; family Thiobacillaceae; genus Thiobacillus. The sequence goes on from JBEQCD010000085.1 coordinate 3,651, forward strand.
CCGCCAGCGCGTCGTTCGCGGCGTCGAAGTCGGAGATATTCGCGAGCAAAAACTTGAGCGTGTTACGGATACGGCGATAGGTTTCGACGACGCGTTTCAGGATGTCGTCGGAAATCGACAGCTCGCCGGAATAGTCGGTGGTCGCCACCCACAGGCGCAGGATGTCGGCGCCGTATTGGTCCATCACCTTCTGCGGCGCGATCACGTTGCCTTTGGATTTGCTCATCTTGTAGCCCTTGCCGTCCACGACGAAGCCGTGGGTGAGCAGCGCTTTGTACGGCGCGTGGCCGTCGGTGGCGCAGCCGGTGAGCAGGCTCGACTGGAACCAGCCGCGATGCTGGTCGGAGCCTTCGAGATACAAGTCAGCAGGGTGGGCAAGCTCGCCGCGCGCCTTCAGCACGCAGGCGTGGGTCACGCCCGAATCGAACCACACGTCGAGCGTGTGGCCGGTTTTGTTGTAGGTCGCGGCGTCATCCCCCAGCAGCTCGGCGGGGTCGAGCGAGAACCAGGCTTCGATGCCGGCGGCTTCGACTTTCTGCGCGACGATTTCGAGGAATTCCGGCGTGCGCGGATGCAGTGTGCCGGTTTCCTTGTGGGTGAAGAAAGGCATGGGAATGCCCCAGTTGCGCTGGCGCGAAACGCACCAGTCGGGGCGGTTTTTAATCATTGCCTCTAAGCGCGCGCGACCCCAGCTTGGGAAGAAGGCCGTGTCATCGACCGCGCGCATCGCGTGTTCGCGCAGCGCCTTCCCCTGACCCCCGGCCCCTGAATCCTGACCCCTGTAATCCATGCCGATGAACCACTGCCGCGTCGCGCGGAAGATGATCGGCGTCTTGTGCCGCCAGCAGTGCGGGTAGCTGTGCTTGAGCTTTTCGTGGCAGAAAAGATTGCCGCCGGCTTGCAGGGTTTCGATCACCAGCGGGTTCGCCTGCCAGATGCTCATGCCGCCGACCAGGGGCGTGGAGGCGTAGAACTTGCCGTCGTCGTCCACCGGGTTATCCACTTTCAGGCCGTAGCGCAGCCCGGCGACGTAGTCTTCCAGACCGTGGCCGGGAGCGGTGTGAACCGCGCCGGTGCCGGCGTCCGCCGTGACGTGGTCGCCGGTGATGACCGGCACCTGCCGCTCCTGGAAGGGATGCCACAGCTGCGCACCTTCAAGCACTGAGCCCGAGGCCGTGGCGACGATCTCACCTTCAAGTTCGTAACGTTTCAGTGCGGTTTCGACCAGTGATTCGGCAAGCACAATGAAGCCACGCGCGGTTTTCACCAGCGCATAAGTGAATTCAGGATGCAGCGCCACGGCTTGGTTGGCTGGCAGGGTCCACGGCGTGGTCGTCCAGATCACCACGTAGGCCGCGTCGTCGCCGAGTTCAACATTGAAGCGGCGCGCGAAGTCGGCGCGGTCGGCGACGCGAAAGCCCACGTCGATGGCCGGCGAAGTCTTGTCCTCGTACTCCACTTCCGCCTCAGCCAACGCCGAGCCGCAGTCCACACACCAGTGAACCGGCTTCGCGCCCTGATACAGATACCCGGCTCGCTGAATCTGCCCGAGCACGCGCAGGGCGTCGGCTTCGAACTGGAAATCCATGGTGCGGTAGGGGTTCGCCCAGTCGCCGAGCACGCCGAGCCGGATGAAGTCGGCGCGCTGGCGGTCGATCTGCGTGGCGGCGTATTCGCGGCACAGCTCGCGGAATTTGGCGGGGGGGATCTCTTTGCCGTGGGCTTTTTCCACTTGCAGTTCGATCGGCAGGCCGTGGCAGTCCCAACCCGGCACGTAGGGCGCGTCGAACCCCGAAAGCGTCTTGGCTTTGACGATGATGTCCTTGAGGATCTTGTTCACCGCGTGGCCGATGTGGATGTCGCCGTTGGCATACGGCGGGCCGTCGTGCAGGATGAATTTCGGACGCCCAGCGGCGGCTTGGCGGATTGCCTCGTAACGCTTTTTCTCCTGCCAGCTTTGCACCCAGCCCGGCTCGCGTTTGGCGAGATCGCCGCGCATGGGGAAGGGCGAATCCGGCAGATTCAGGGTTTTCTTGTAGTCGGGTTTGGCGTCAGACATGGCACTCGTTTTTATCGGGGCTGTGCGAGCCAGGCGCGGGCAGCGTGGCAATCGCGATGGATCTGGGCAATCAGGCTGTCGAGGTCAGGGTATTTTTCTTCGTCGCGCAGTTTGTGGAGAAAATCCACGCGCACCCGGCGACCATAGATATCGGCGTTGAAGTCGAACAAGTGGACTTCCAGAACGGGGGCGGCATCCGGGTTTTTCACGGTGGGGCGCTTGCCCAGGCTGGCAACGCCGGGCAAGGGCGAACCATTGAGCCCCGACACAGTGACGGCAAATATCCCCATCAGGGGCGGACGGTTATGCTTGAGCTGGATATTGGCGGTGGGAAAGCCGATGTCCCGGCCCAGCTTGTCGCCATGAACCACCCGGCCAGAAATGCTGTACGGCCGTCCCAGGAGCCGGGTGGCGCGGTCGAGCTGGCCGCTTGCCAGCGCCTCGCGCACGGCGGTGGACGAGGCGCGTTCACCCATACATTCCACTGTGGGCAGGAATTCGGCATCGAATCCCAGGCCAGACCCCATCTCGCGCAGCAGGGTGAAATCGCCCGTGCGTTTGGCCCCAAAGCGGAAATCGTCACCTACCAGCACGTAACGCGCCTGCAGGGTTTGCCCGAGCACGCGCTCGGTGAAACGTTCGGCTGTCAGGGCAGAAAAAGCGCGGTCGAAACGGAATACGTGGAAGCGGTCGATGCCCAGACGTCGCAGGCATTCGGCTTTTTCGCGCAGGCTGGAGAGCCGGGCGGGGGCCTGGGCAGGCGCAAAGAATTCTCGTGGATGCGGTTCGAAGCTCAGCACGCAGCTGGGCAGCGCGCGTTCATGCGCCACGGCTTGCAGGCGGGCGAGCATGGCCTTGTGCCCCATGTGCAGGCCATCGAAATTGCCGATGGTGACAGCATGGGGCTGGTCGAGCGGATCGAAGCCGTGGGAAATGCGCATAGAGCCGGGGCGGGCGCGGAAAAAGCGATGATTTTAGCCGATCCAGCGCTCAATCCGCGGCCCGGCGCGTGAACTGGCGCGGGCGAAACCCCAACAATCCGAGGGTGATGAAGTACAGGGCGACACCGCCCAGCACCAGCGGTACCAGACGCAGCATGCGCTCGCTGAACGTTGCGGCCAGCCACCAGGCCGATTCACCCATGGCCGCGTAGAGGCCGGCCGACATCACCCCCACCGCGACCAGCACACGCAGGATGTAACCCGGCCACCCCGGCTGCGGCTGGTAAATGGCGTGCTTCTTCAGCAAATGCAGCAACAGCCCGGCGTTGAGGCAGGCTCCCAGCCCGATGGCAAGCGCCAGCCCGGCGTGACCCAGTGGCACGATGAAAATCAGGTTCATCAATTGCGTGGCGAACAGGGTAAAGATGGCCACCTTGACCGGCGTGCGGATGTTTTGCCGGGCATAAAACCCCGGGGCCAGCACTTTCACCAGAATCAAGCCCAGCAGCCCCACGCTGTAGGCGACGAGCGCCTGCTGGGTCATGGTTACGTCGAGCGGGGTGAATGCGCCGTAATGAAAGAGGGTTGCGATGAGCGGCACCGCCAGCAGGGCCAGGGCAGCAGCGGCAGGCAGGGCAAGCAGCAGCGTCAGCCGCAGGCCCCAGTCGAGCAGTTTCGAATATTCGGCCGGTGAGTCGTCCGCGTAGTGGCGGGCGAGACTGGGCAGCAGGATGGTTCCCAGGGCCACGCCCAGCATGCCGGCAGGAAATTCCATCAGGCGGTCGGCGTAATACAGCCAGGAGACGCTGCCGGTGGCGAGGAAAGACGCAAAAATCGTGTTGATCAGCAGGCTGATCTGCGCCACCGATACCCCCAGAGTGGCCGGGGCCATGAGTTTGAGGATGCGGGCAAGCCCGGGGTCGTCAAAGCGCCGGGTCGGGCGGGGCAACATGCGGATTCTGGCCAGATGCGGCAGCATCCAGGCCAACTGGAGCACGCCGCCTATCGTCACGCCCCAGGCCAGCGCCAATACCGGCGGGTCGAAATAAGGCGCAAGCCACAGGGCGGCACCGATCATCGCCACATTGAGCAGCACCGGGGCAAAGGCCGGCACTGAAAACCGGCTCCAGGTATTCAGGATGCCTGCCGCCAGTGCCACCAGCGATATGAAGATGATGTAGGGGAAGGTAATGCGCAGCAACGTCACCGTCAGTGCGAACTTGTCGGCGTCGGCAACAAACCCTGGTGCGCTGACGTAGGCAATCCACGGGGCCGCCGCGATGCCGAGCGCGGCGACAATGATCAGCACGATGGTCAAGGCGCTGGCAACCTGTCCGGCCAGCAGGCGGGTGGCTTCTTCGCCGCGACGGTTCCGGTATTCGGCCAGAATCGGCACAAAGGCCTGCGAGAACGCGCCTTCGGCAAACAGGCGGCGCAGCAGGTTGGGGATCTTGAAGGCGACAAAAAACGCGTCGGTCATCGCGCCTGCGCCAAAAATGCGGGCGATGATGGTGTCGCGGGCAAATCCCAGGACGCGGGAGAGCAGGGTCATGCTGCTGACCGCAGCGAGGGCTTTGAGGAGGTTCATGGCGGGGACGGTTTGGCCGCATTGTGCGGGTCGGCCGGCAGCACCGCAACCTATTGATGAGAAATCCGGGCGGGCTTTCCTCCGAGAGGATGGGCATAGGACATCGCACCTTGCGTATCACGCCTGCGCGGTCGACCCCAGGCATCCCTGTTCTCCGTGGGCGAGTGCGATTTGCAGTGGGTGGGCTCGGGTGCTTGATTTCCCGCTGGGTTTTCACTTACAATCGCGGGCTTTGGTGAATCCGGGCAGGCTCGTTTGATCGGGTGTTCGGGTTCGGATCGTTCCGGACCATTGCCGGAACCTCATTTATTTTCGCGTCCCGCATCCTGCCGGGGCGCCAGGAGCAAGAACTATGGCGAATTCCGCCCAGGCCCGCAAACGCGCCCGTCAGGCCACCGTACAGCGTGACCACAACATGAGCCAGCGCTCGGAACTGCGCACCGCGATCAAGAAAGTGCGCAAGGCGATCGAAGCCGGTGACAAAGCTGCTGCACAGGCCGTGTTCCAGTCGTCGATGAGCACCATCGACAGCATTGCCGACAAGAAAATCGTTCACAAGAACAAGGCCGCCCGTCACAAGAGCCGCTTGTCGCAAGCCGTCAAGGCCATGGCCTGAATCACAACGCAACACCCATAAAAAACGCCGCGCAAGCGGCGTTTTTTATGGTCCGGCCAAGAGGCCTCGGCGGCCTCAATCGGCGTTTTCGGTGATCAGTTCGTTGCTCAGTGCAAAGCTCTGCAGAAACCGCCAGGCGTTGGGGTCGGTCGCCTTGAGTTTCCTGTCCACGACCACGCAGGGAATACCGTCGAGCTTGGTGGGCTGCACGTAAGGGGAGTAGTTGGTGCGGTTGTTGGGGTCGATCACGGCGAACGCCCCGGCCAGCCTGTCGGCCCAGTCGCTGGGACGAAACCGGCCGCCTTTGCTGGTCAGGCCTCGGATGATAAAGGGGGCATCGTCCATGACGTGTGGCAAGAAAAAGTTTGGCGGATTCTAGCATGCGGCGACCGGGCCGCATGGGCCCGGCTTGCGCGGCCATCCCTATTTGACGATACTCCCCGACTCGCCCGGTTGCCGGGCCAACACGGTCTACAGGGGAGCCTGCCACATGAAAAACCCGCTGGATTCGCTATGGGGAACCCTCATTGCCGGCCTGCTCCTGACCGCAGTGCTTTACCTGTTTGCCCGTAATTTTCTGGCCTGAGGCGAGCGCATGGAAAACATCGATCTGGTCGCTGCGCTGTCCCGCTGGATACATTTCATGGCGGGCGTGATGTGGATAGGTCTGCTGTATTACTTCAATTTTGTGCAGGTCCCCGCGTTAAGGGATGCGGCCGCCGACGGTACAGCCACGGGAATCAGCAAGCATGTGGCACCCCGGGCCCTGCTGTATTTCCGCTGGGCGGCGGTGGTGACCTGGCTGGCCGGGGCGGCCCTGCTGGGCCCCCTGTTCACCGACACCTTCCTGCTGCGCAACGGCATGGGTGCGATGGGAATCGGGGCCTGGCTGGGGACCATCATGCTGTTCAACGTGTGGCTGCTGATCTGGCCGAACCAGAAAAAGATCCTTGGCTTGAAGCCGGCGTCCGACGCAGAGAAGAACCGGGCCCGCCGTGTGGCCTTCCTGGCTTCCCGCACGAATGTCATGCTCTCCATCCCCATGCTGTTCTTCATGGCGGGCGGGTGGTCGCACCGGGCACTTTTCGGCCTATAATTCAAGGCGCTGCAACATGAAACGAGA
>JBEQCD010000086.1:0-9973 GCA_041639515.1 Hydrogenophilales bacterium
ATCCTGCGCCTGCACCACCTGCCATGTCATCGTTCGCGAAGGCTTCGATTCGCTCGAACCGTCTTCCGAACTGGAAGACGACTTCCTGGACAAGGCCTGGGGCCTGGAGCCGCAGTCCCGCCTGTCCTGCCAAGCCAGGGTGGCCAGCGCCGACCTGGTGATCGAAATTCCGAAATACACCATCAACATGGTGAAAGAAGGGCACTGATTTTGAATAGGACACAGCCATGAAGTGGACCGATACCCTGGACATTGCCATCGAACTGGCAGAAGCCCACCCCGAGATCGACCCGCGCACGATCCGCTTCACCGACCTGCATCGCTGGGTGATGGAATTGCCGGATTTTGACGACGACCCCAACCACTCCGGCGAAAAAATCCTCGAAGCCATCCAGATGGCCTGGATCGACGAAGTGTCCTGAACCTGCCGCCGCACGCCTGAAGGCATGCGGCTTCGTGCTAGACTGGCTCGAAAACCAAGACACACACTGAGTCAGGCATCGAGGCAGGCATGGCCGAGGAGAACGATCTTTCGCGTACCGAACCGGCGAGCGCAAAGCGCTTGCAGGAAGCGCGCCGTGCAGGCGATGTGCCCCGTTCTGCCGAGTGGTCAGCCTGGCTGGGCCTGCTTGCGGGTCTGGGGGCACTGCTCTGGTTTGCTCCCACCCTGTTTGCCACGCTGTCCACGCTGATCCTGGTGGCGTTTCAGCAGGCCGCCCAGCCGGGCTCGGCATTCGACCCGGCTTCACCCCTCCAGGCCGCCCTGGGGGCTGCCTTCTGGGCGACCCTGCCGGTGCTCGGCCTGGTGTTCGCTGCCGGCGTGCTCGCGCCCCTGTTGCTGTCCGGCTGGACAGCCTCGCCCGAGGCCAAGCGCATGCAAGTGCCGCGGGCCAATCCCCTGAAAGCGCTGGCTCGGCTATTTTCAGCAGAAGGCGGATTCGACGGGATGCTGGCCCTGTTCAAGATGCTGCTGGTGTTGGGGGCATTGGCGTGGGCAGTGTCGTCTTTTCCGGGTGCATTCGATGGCGCATACGATGTGAGCCAGGTGGCAGCGTGGCTGGGGCAGGCCCTGGTCGCACTGGCGGCAGCGCTGGCGCTGGCTGCGGCGTTCGACGCCGGCTGGCGCTGGTGGCGCTATCTGCGGCGTCACGCGATGACCTGGCAGGAAGTGCTGGCCGAAGCACGTGAATCGGAAGTCAGCCCGGAAGTGCGCGCGCGGCTGCGCGGCAGGCAGCAGCAGGTGGGGCAGGGAGGGGCTGGATCCAAGACGCCCCCTCACCCTAGCCCTCTCCCAGGGGGAGAGGGGACAAACGCTAGGCCCAAGACAATCAATGAGGTGATCGGTTGAACCCGCCCGGGCAGCTGGTACTCGGCATGCCGTTCAACCGGCTGGCCGTGCCGCTGCTGGTGTTGCTGATCCTCGCCATGATGGTGTTGCCGCTGCCCACCTTCATGCTCGACGTGTTGTTCACGCTGAACATCGCGCTGGCGATGATCGTGCTGCTGGTGAGCCTGAACGCGCGGCGGCCGCTGGATTTCTCGGTGTTCCCCACGGTGCTGCTGCTGACCACGCTGCTGCGCCTGTCGCTCAACGTGGCGTCGACCCGCATCATCCTCATGCAGGGACACACCGGCCCGGACGCCGCTGGCAAGGTGATCGAATCCTTCGGCAATTTTCTGGTCGGCGGCAACATCGCCGTCGGTTTCGTGGTCTTCCTCATCCTCGTCATCATTAACTTCGTCGTCATCACCAAGGGCGCGGGGCGCATCGCCGAAGTGGCCGCGCGATTTACCCTCGATTCCATGCCCGGCAAGCAATTGGCGGTGGACGCCGACCTGCAGGCCGGATTCATCAACGATGCCGAAGCACGCAGCCGTCGTGCCGATATCGGCCGCGAAGCCGACTTTTATGGCGCGATGGACGGTGCGTCCAAATTCGTCCGGGGCGATGCCGTGGCAGGCCTGGTCATTCTGCTCGTCAATCTGATCGGTGGCATTGCAGTGGGCTTGCTTCAGCATGATCTGGGCGTGACCGAGGCGCTGGCCCGTTATGCCATGCTGACTGTAGGTGATGGCCTGGTTACCCAGATTCCTGCGCTGATCATTTCCACCGCAGCGGGCATCGTGGTGAGCCGGGCGTCGTCCGAGCAGGATCTGTCGCGCGAGTTTTCCACCCAGGTCTTTGGTCGACCGCAGACGCTCTTCGTCGCCGCAGCGGTGCTGGGCGTGCTGGGCCTGATTCCCGGTACGCCGCATCTGGCCTTCCTGAGCATTGCCGCTGGCCTGGCCGGGCTGGCCTGGTGGCTGGGCCGTCGCCGCCCGGTCGTGCTGGAGGCCGAGTTGCTGGATGAGGCAGAAGAGGCACCGGCGCCACTCGACGTCACCTGGGATGACATCCCGCCGGTGGACGTGCTGGCGCTCGAAGTCGGCTATCGCCTGATTCCGCTGGTGGATCGCAACCAGGGGGGCGCGGCGCTTGCACGCATCACCGAGGCTCGTCGGCGGTTTGCTGCCGACATGGGTCTGGTGGTGCCGCTCATCCGCGTGCGTGACAACCTGGATCTCAAGCCCAGTATCTATCGGATCACACTCAAGGGCGTGGATGTCGCTCACGGCGACATGCCCAACGGGCATGCGCTTGCGGTGGACATGGGTGACGTGCTCGGACGCCTGGAGGGCGCACCCGGTACCGACCCGCTGACCGGGCTGGCCGGCGTATGGATCGAAGCAGGGCGGGAAGAGGAAGCTGAACTGCGCGGATTCGTGGTGTTGCAGCCGCAGGATGTCATCGCCCGGCAGGTTGAAGCGGTCTTCCGCCAGCATGCGCCGGAGTTGCTGGGCCGTACCGAGGTGCAGCAGCTGCTCGATACGCTGTCGCGCACCCACCCGGGACTGGTCGAGGACGTGACGCCGCGCCATCTGCCGCTCACCACCGTGCAGGCGATCCTGCAGCAGCTCATCGCTGAGCACGTGTCGATCCGTGACACCCGCACGCTGTTCGAGACGCTGGCGGCTCGCGCACCCAAAACGCAGTCGGTGGACGAACTGGTCGAAACCGTGCGCGCGGCGCTGGGCCGCAGCATCGTCGACCGGCTGTTCGAAGGCGGGGACACGCTGCATGTGATGGGCTTGTCAGCAGCCACCGAATCCCGCCTGCTCGCCGAAATGGGCGACGAGGGCGAAGCGCTGCTGTCCCCCACCACGCTGGATGCCCTGAACGAGGCCGCCGAGCGTGCGCTGGCCGAACAGCAGGCCGAGGGCCATCCGCCGGTATTGCTCACGTCGCCCGGTCTGCGCGCGATCCTGTCGCGTTTGCTGCGGCGCAACCTGCCCCAGCTCTCGGTACTTGCCTACGCCGAGGTGCCTGCCGATAAAATGGTGCGCATGACGAGCGAACTGTCCATCGAGGCCGGTGCATGAGCGTGCGCACCTTCATAGCCGCCAATGCGCGCGAGGGCCTGGCCCGCGTGCGCAGCGAACTGGGTGACGACGCCGTGGTGCTCTCCACCCGGCCCCATCCGCAGGGTGTCGAAATCCTCGCCAGTGCCTATGTCGAACTGGCCGTAACGGCGGCACACGACAGCCCTGAACCTGCCGGTTCGCGCATCCTGAATGAACTGGCGCGCCTGCGTGGCATGCTGCAAAACCAGCTGGCAGGCTTTGCCTGGAGCGCCAGCCGGCGTCGCGATCCCGCACGGGTTGCGCTCATGCAGGCGCTGTTCGCCGCAGGATTCGGCGGCAGCCTCGCGCGCACCCTGGCCACCCGCCTGCCGCGTGGCACCGAAGGCGACGCGGCCCTGCGCTGGCTGCGCCAGGTGCTGATCCGCAATCTGCCGGTGCTTGAAGCCGGCAAGGATCCCGTGATGCAGGGCGGCGTGCTCGCGCTGGTCGGTTCGACCGGCTCGGGCAAGACGACCACGCTCGCCAAGCTGGCCGCGCGTGCGGTTGACCATCACGGTGCGGACAAGGTGGCGCTGGTTGCGGCCGATGCCTACCGCATCGGGGCCGAGGCCCAGTTGCGGGTGTATGCCGGGCTGCTGGGCGTGGGCCTGCATGTGGCCCAGGACACCGACGCCCTGGCGCGGCTGTTGCCCACGATTGCCGCACACAAACTGGTGCTGATCGATACCGCAGGTTTTGCCCCGGCGGACGCACGCGCCCCCGCCACTCGGCAACTCGATGCGCTGGGGGTCCGCCGCCTGCTGGTGGTGGCTGCTGGCCAGCAGGGGGCGGCCATCGAACAATCCTTGCTGCGTTTCGGCCAGGGAGCCGCTGGCTGCATCCTCAGCAAGCTCGACGAAGCGCCACAGCCCGGTGCAGCGCTGGACAGCCTCATCCGCCACCGTTTGCCGCTCGCCTATGTGACCAGCGGCCAGCGCGTGCCCGAAGACCTGCATCGACCCCACGCGATCTACTTGGTCGACCGCGCCCTCCGGGGCGGTCAGCTGGCCACGCCTTTCACGCTGTCGCCCGAAGACTGGCCGCTCGTTGCCGGTGTTGAGGCCGAGCGCAGTCTCGCGTCCGACTCCGGTGCCTCGCCCGTATCGCGCAATGCCGGCTGACCAGGCCGCAGGACTTCGCCGGAAGACCGGCAGCGCACTCCGAATTCTTCATTGCATCAACGAATCCGCTGATTTCGTTTTGCAGGCGGCGCAGGCCATGACACGCCAGGGTCTGACGCCGCTGGTGATCGACACCCGGGATCGCCTGTTCGGCGCAGACGCTGCGCAGACGCTGTTCGACTGGCGGCAGCAGCTCGATCGGGGGCAGATCCTTGCGCTGCCGCTGGCGGCAGCGCAAGCCTGGCATGCGCCGGGACTCTATGCGAGCGCTCCCGGACTTGCCGGGGCGACGCGTCATTACGACGTGCTGTTGCTCGATTGCACGCTGGCTGATGTGGCGAGCCGGGTGGCAGGCGCGGACGAATGGGCCTGTGTATCGGTGGGCCCCGACACGCTGCAGGCGGTGTACGCGCTGATCAAGACGCGGGCGCACAGCGGGGGGCTGTCCATGTTTCTTACCGGCGAGGCTGCGGCCTGCGAGCGCATCCGGCAGGCTTGCCTGCGTTTCCTAGGCGCAACGGTGTCGGCCGGACTGTCGTGCCATCACGATGAACTTGCTGCAATCACCGCGCTTGCCGTTAGAATGGCGCACGAGGAGCCGGGCTGCCAATCCCGATATAAAACAGGACACACCTGACACATGGCCGGTAAACAATCGTCGCAGGACGAACAGATCACCAAATACGCGCCGCTGGTCAAGCGCATCGCCTATCACATGATGGCGCGCCTGCCCGCGAGCGTGGAAGTCGACGACCTCATCCAGGTCGGCCTGATCGGACTGATGGACGCCGTGGGCCGGTTCGACGGCACGCAGGGCGCCCAGTTCGAGTCCTACGCCACCCAGCGCATCCGTGGTGCCATGCTCGACGAGCTGCGCGAAGCCGACTGGCTGCCGCGCCATGTGCGCCAGAAATCACGCCAGATCGAAGCCGCCATCCACAAGCTCGAACAACGCAACGGCCGCGCGCCCAGCGAACAGGAAATCTCCGCCGAACTCGGCCTGCCCATCGACCAGTACCAGACCATGCTGGGTGACGTGAAATGCTCGCAGCTCCTGTACTACGAGGATTTTTCGGATGAAGACAGCGCAAGCTTCCTTGAGCGCTATCTGGTCGACGGTGCGAGCGATCCGCTTGCGGTGCTGGAAGACGAAGGTTTCCGCGACAGCCTGATCGCAGCGATCCACCACCTGCCCGAACGCGAGCGCAGCATGATGGGCATGTACTACGAGCAGGACATGAACCTGAAGGAAATCGGCGCGGTACTTGGCGTGTCCGAGTCACGCGTCTGCCAGCTGCACTCGCAGGCCGTGGCGCGGTTGCGCGCGCAGCTCAAGATCTGGAAAGACTGACACGCGGCGCTTCGCGGATAAATCCGTGATAATGCGGGCTGTTTCCAACCGCCCGCGCGTTCGCAATGTCCAAGCCCACTCTCAAGCAAGCCGTCCTCAAGAAAAAAGCCCTCGATTACCACCGCCTGCCCAAGCCCGGCAAGCTCGAAGTCGTATCCAGCAAGCCCTGCGCCACCCAGGCCGATCTCTCGCTGGCCTATACGCCCGGCGTTGCCCAGCCAGTGCTGGAAATCGCGAAGAATCCCGCCAGGGCTTACGACTACACCAACAAGGGCAACCTCATCGCCGTCATCACCGACGGCACCGCCATCCTGGGCCTCGGTGACCGTGGGCCGCTCGCCGCCAAGCCGGTGATGGAAGGCAAGGGCGTGCTGTTCAAGCAGTTCGCCGACATCGACGTGTATGACATCGAAGTCAACGCCAAAACCCCGCAGGAATTCATCAAGGTGGTCGAGGCGATAGCCCCGACCTTTGGCGGAATCAACCTCGAAGACATCGCCGCGCCACACTGCTTCGAGATCGAGGCCGCACTGAAGAAGAAGCTCGACATTCCAGTGTTCCACGACGACCAGCACGGTACTGCAGTGATCATCTGTGCGGGTCTGCTGAACGCGCTCCAGGTGCAGGGAAAATCGCTGGAAACGGCGAAGATCGTCTGTCTCGGTGCCGGGGCAGCTGGCATCGCCTCCATGAATCTGCTGGTGGCGATGGGCGCGCAGAAGCGCAACATCCTGCTCGTCGATTCGAAAGGCGTGGTGCACAAGGGACGCACGGACCTCAACGGCTTCAAGAAGGCCTACGCGCGCCAGACCAAACTGCGTACGCTGGACGAAGCCATGGCCGGTGCCGATGTGTTCGTCGGCGTGTCGGGTGCCAATCTGGTGAGCCCGGCGATGGTGAAATCCATGGCCGACAAACCAGTGGTCTTTGCGCTGGCCAACCCCAACCCCGAAATCCTGCCGGAAAAAGCCCGCGCCGCGCGCAGCGACCTCGTCATGGCGACCGGCCGTTCGGACTTTCCCAACCAGGTCAATAACGTGCTGGGCTTCCCCTTCATCTTCCGCGGCGCGCTCGACGCGCGGGCGAAGGAAATCACCCAGCCCATGTTGATTGCCGCCGTGCACGCATTGGCCGAACTGGCGCGCGAGCCGGTCCCGGCTTCGGTTCTCAAGGCCTACAAGCTCAAGAAGCTGAAATTCGGCCCCGACTACATCCTGCCCAAGCCCTTCGATCCGCGCCTGCGCGACCGGGTGCCGCAGGCCGTGGCAAAAGCAGCCAAAGCCCCGGCCAAACGCCGTCGCGCCGGCTAAACTCACGGATGTGAAATCCCCGACGCGCCCGGTCTACCTCGACCTCGCCCGACTCCGCCTGCCTTTGCCCGGTTGGGTGTCGATCCTGCACCGCGTTTCCGGGGTGTTTCTATTTCTGGCGTTGCCGCTGGGAGTCGGGGCGCTGTCTGTTTCGCTGGAAAGCGAAGCCGGCTTTCGTGCCGTGTCAGGCTGGATGACCCATGTGTGGGTCAAGCTACTGCTGCTGGTACTGGTCTGGGCTTTTGTGCATCACCTGCTGGCCGGCCTGCGGCATCTTGCGATGGATGCGCATTGGGGGGTGCGGCTCCGGCAGGCTCGCAACACAGGCGCTGTGGTACTGGCCATATCGGGTATGGCTACGCTCGCCGTGGCAGGGTGGCTGTTCACATGACACACAGCACAGGTTCGCACACCGGCACCGGAACCTGGCTGGTGCAGCGCGCCACGGCGGTTGCGCTGGCGATTCTGTTGCCTGTACTGGCCATCTGGACCGTGTCCGCGCTGCCGCTCGACCATGCCGAGTGGCAGGCGCGCTTTGTGCCGACCTGGGTACGGGTGGCCTGGCTCCTCACCGCCTTGTCTCTGGCGCTTCATGCCTGGGTGGGGATGCGTGACCTGCTGATGGATTACGTGAAGCCGATCGCCGTGCGATTGGTGCTCTATTTGGTTGTTATCGCCACGCTAGCCGGCAGCATGATCTGGTTGATGGCGATTCTGTGGGGGGCGACATGAATACGCGCCGCTTCGATGCTTTGATTATCGGCGGCGGGGGGGCGGGCCTGCGCGCGGCGCTACAACTCGCGCGCTCCGGCCACACCGTCGCCGTCGTCTCCAAGGTGTTTCCCACCCGCTCGCATACCGTGTCGGCGCAGGGCGGCATCACTGCTGCGCTCTCCAACGTGGACGAGGACCGCTGGGAATGGCATTTCTACGATACGGTGAAAGGCGGCGACTGGCTGGGCGACCAGGATGCCATCGAGTTCATGTGCCGGGAGGCCCCGAGCGCGGTCTATGAACTGGAGCACATGGGCCTGCCGTTCTCGCGACTGGCCAATGGCAAGATCTACCAGCGTCCGTTCGGCGGCCAGTCGAAACATTTCGGCGGCGATCAGGCGACCCGCACCTGCGCCGCCGCCGACCGCACCGGCCACGCCTTGCTGCACACGCTCTACCAGCAGAACCTCGCTGCGCGCACGCAGTTCTTCGACGAGTATTTCGCGCTCGACCTGGTGCGCGATGCCGAGGGCTATTGCCTGGGCGTGACCGCCCTGTGCATCGAAACCGGCGAGCCGCTGCTGATCGAGGCGCGCACCACGCTGCTTGCCACCGGCGGGGCCGGACGTGTGTTCTGGAACAGCAGCAATGCCATGATCAACACCGGCGACGGCCTCGGCATGGTGCTGCGTGCCGGCCTGCCGCTGCAGGACATGGAGTTCTGGCAATTCCATCCCACCGGTATCGCCGGAGTCGGTTGCCTCATCACCGAAGGCGTGCGCGGGGAGGGCGGCTACCTGCTCAACAAGCACGGCGAACGCTTCATGGAACGCTACGCGCCGCACGCCAAAGATCTGGCCGGCCGCGACGTGGTCGCCCGTGCCATCGCCATCGAGATCGCAGAAGGGCGCGGCTGCGGACCCCATGGGGATTATGTCGAGGCCAAGCTCGATCACCTGGGCGAGGCGGCCATCGCCCAGAAACTGCCCGGCATCCGCGACCTCGCCATTCGCTTCGCCGGCGTCGACCCGGCCCGCGCGCCGATTCCGGTGGCGCCGACCGCCCACTACATGATGGGCGGCATCCCCACCAACCTGCACGGCCAGGTCGTTGCGCCCGCGCGTTTCGGCCCGGAGGAACCCGTGCCCGGCCTCTATGCCGTCGGCGAATGCGCGTGCGTGTCGGTGCATGGGGCCAATCGCCTGGGCGGCAACTCGCTGCTCGACCTCGTCGTGTTCGGCCGCGCGGCGGGCAAACACATGCTGGAAACCCTGCGCGAGAATCCGTATCCCCGCCCCATGCCGGCCGATGCCGCCGATGCCAGCCTCGCGCGTCTGGCCCGCTGGGACCAGCCGGGGAGCGAGCGCGTCGCCGCAATTTCCGACGCGCTCCGGCGAACCATGCAAACCCATTGCGGCGTCTTCCGGACCGAAGCCACCCTGCGTGCGGGTCTCGCCGAACTCGATGGACTCGACGCCCGTCTCGCTCAAGCTGGACTGACGGATACCAGCCGTGTCTTCAACACCGCGCGCATCGAGGCGCTGGAACTGGAGAACCTGATGGGGGTGGCGCGGGCGACGCTGGTCTCGGCACTTGCCCGCACCGAGAGCCGGGGTGCGCATACGCGCGAGGATTTTCCGCAGCGGGACGACGAACACTGGCTGAAGCACAGCCTGTATTCGCGGGCGGATGATGCGGTCGATGCCAAGCCGGTGCGGTTGAAGCCGCTGACGGTGGAATCGGTGAAACCGAAGGCGAGGGTGTATTGATGGGTGAGGGCGTTCTTTCTGTACCGTCTGTGCCATGTGGTCGTTCTGTTTCTCCTGTGGGCGAGTTACTTTTTCTTGCGTGGCCAAGAAAAAGTAACCAAAAAGAAGGCCACCCCTGCTTCGTCGGCCTTCGGCTCCCCTGTGCTGCTCGCCGGCCGGGGCGGCGCGGGAACTCGCCCGTGCGGGCTCAGACACCCCGCGCCTTTCTCCCCCGACCGGCTGCGCTGCGCGGCAACGCAGAAGGGGCTTCTTTGCGGACGCCAGCGC
>JBEQCD010000087.1:0-9885 GCA_041639515.1 Hydrogenophilales bacterium
GGCGCAAAGGGCGAGGCGATCTCTCTGGTGAGCGAATCGGAGACGCGCTATCTCAAGGACATCGAAAAACTCATCGGCAATCCGATCGAAGCGGTGATGGTGCCCGGCTTCGAACCCGGTGCGGCCGACATGCCGGCCTACGATGCCCGCCCGCCGCGTGGTGATCGCCGTGACCGTCCCGAGCGGGGGGGGCGCAGTGAACGCAGCGAGCGCCCGGCGCGCAGTGAACGCCCCGAACGGGGTGAGTCAGCCCCACGCAGCCAGGCCGCGTCGCGCGATGCCCTGTTCGACGCGCCCTACGAGCCGAACAGCCCCCGCCCTGACGCGCCGGCGGCGTCCCCGGCGCGCAGCGGTCCGCGCAAGCAGGTTGCCGCCCTGTTCCGTTCGCCACCCAAACCGGAAACGGCCGGGCAATGAGCTGGGAACTGGGCCTGCTGGCCGCCTTCGGTCTGCTGGCCTGGTACTGGTATGCCGGGATGCACGCGCGCGAGCAGGCCATCGCTGCCGGGCGGCGCGCCTGTCAGAGCGCCGGCGTGCAGTTTCTGGATGAAAGCGTGGCGCAGACGCGCACTCGCTTCGCGCGCAACGGCCAGGGCCAACTCGTGTTGCAGCGTGATTTCCGTTTCGAGTTTTCCGACACAGGCGACAACCGCCGCCCGGCCGTGGTGCGCATGGTCGGCGAACGGGTGGAGTGGGTGAGCCTGGATGGCGAGTGGCAGCCGGGACACCTCGCCAGCGTCAGCCGGCTGCACGATTAGAGTTGTGAGTTCGGACTAGTCTTGCTTGCGGCGCTGACTTAGCCGTATACCAAGCAGCCCCGCACCGATCAATGCAATCGTTGTTGGCTCGGGAATACTGGCTCGTTGAACGATGCCTTCCAGATGCAATGCGTATTGCAGACCGCCAAATCCATTCGGATCGCTTTGCGGGATCGTTGCACGGTAATCAAGCGTATATGCCGCGCCATCTTGGCCGTTCCAGGCAAAGTTGCCAATACCATCAAGAAATCCACTACCCCAAGCACCGCTTCCAAGGGAAAGGTCGCTAATAGTCAGCCATGCAGCACGCCAGCCGCTCATGTCGACACCCTGGGTTCCGCCTGATATGGGAACAACGATGTAGTCCGATCCGGTATTGCCGAAAAATACCCAAGGTGCAGTTACTGCATTGCTGTCGCTTGGCAAGACCAGGCCAGCATGATATGCCCCGGGCGATGTCGTCATGCCGACGACAATGCCATCTGTCCCCTGTGACAATGCCACTTTTTCGAAGCCGTCGACACGTGCATTGCCGTTGAGATTGATGGCAAACCAAGACCCTTGAGTAATCTCGATTTGATCGCCAAACACATCAAATGTGGGTATGCCGGTATTGATGGTGAGTGTGTCGTCTAGATTCAGGATCGCTGCGTTAACACTGAAACTTGCTACAAGACCTGCAAGCATGAAACTTGGCTTGAATGCTGTGGTGATGTGCATGATGCTTTTTCTCCTCCTCTGATAAATATTGTCATGGAGATTAAGCAATGATCAGACCAAGCCCCTTCAATCCCAAGCTTGCAACAGCTGGGCCTCATAGATGTGACGAATTAGAGATGAGGTTTGTTAAACCGAAATTGGCTAGATGTAAAAAAACCCGACATTTGGTTCCTGGTCGGGTTTATTGGCGGTGCAACAGTGTTATTCCTGTTCCACTTCCAGGATCGCCAGGCTGATCTGCGGGCCCAGGTTCAGATCCCATTCGGCCCAGTTCTTGTAGGCCTTCAGTTTTTCGACCAGCACCGGCTTCATCTCGAAGTCGCTCTTGCCTTCGTTGTACATGCGGCGCACTTCGGGCAGGAGAATGTCGAACCAGGCCTTCTGCTCTTCGACCAGCTTGCGGTCGCCGCTCTTGCCGTGACCGGGCACGTAGACCCTGGCGTTGACGGCCAGGGCGCGGTCGGTGGCCTTCATCACGCCCTTGAAGGTGCCGTCGCGCAGGTTCATCACCTGGCGGGCCAGCACGTTGTCGCCGGTGAAGAGGATGCGGTCCTCGACCACTTCGATCATGTCGTCCGTCTTGCTGTGGGCGTCATTGGAGGCATGGATGCGGAAAGTTTTGCCGCCGATTTTGAATTCCTGGCCGTCGGCCGTCGGCACGGTGGGAATCTCCGCGCGGGTGCCGTCGGTGTAGCCCTGGGTCATGTCCGACATGAGCTTGAGCCAGAATGCATCGGCTCCTTCCCTGGCCACGCGGATCATGTCGGGATGGGCAATGATGGTGGCTTTGGGCCAGGCTTCGAGGATGGCGTGGTTGCCCAGCCAGTGGTCACCGTGAACGTGGGTGTTGAAGACATGGGTGACCGGCAGTTTGGTGGCCTTGCGGATTTGTGCCACCACCATGCGGCCGGCCTGCACGCTGGAACCCGGGTCGATCACCACCACGCTGTCCTTCGTCACCACCCAGGCCGGGTTGTTCATGAAGCCCTGGTTCTGCACCGAGGGCAGACCTTGCGGACCATGGATGACCCAGGTCGACGCGCCCACTTTCTGGGCGGCGTGCGTGCGGATGGTGTCGTTGGGGCCGGCCATGACCGCAGTGCTGAAGGCGAGGGCGGCGAGCAGGGGAAGCAGACGCATGGAAATCTCCTTGGAATGGGGTGTGGCCGAACCTTACACAGTCCGGGCACAACGATTAATAGTCGAAAAGCGCTACCACCACTTTTCAAAAATGATGCGGTTCATGGGCACGCCCTGGTCGTGCAGCAGGGTGCTCATGTCCTCGACCATGCCCTTGGGGCCGCACAGGTAGTAGAGCGTGTCGTCGGGTACGTGCAGGGTGTGCAGCTTGGCCGGGTCGATGCGGCCGGTGAGCCCGTGCCAGAGCGGGTCGGGCTGGGTGACGGTGATGCTCACGTGCAGGTTGGCATGGTCGCGAACGGCGGCGTCGAGTTCGTCCCGGAACAGGATTTCGCGGCTGTCCGACACGCTGTAGAGCAGATGCGCCTGGGTGGCGAGCCGGGCGTCGCGCACATGGCGAAAAATCGAAAGCAGGGGTGTGACGCCCACGCCGCCGCCGATCAGCACCACGTTCTCGCTCATCTCCGGCAGGTAGACGAACGGCCCTTGTCCCTGCGACACGCGCACCAATTCGCCCACCGCGCCGCGCTCGTGCACCCAGCGGGCAACCGGGTGGGTGCTGCTGGCCTTGATGGCCAGTTCGATCTCGCCGGCGAAGAGCGGCGAGGTAGTAATCGAATAGCCGCTGGTCTGCAATGTGCCATCGATCACCACCGACAGGTCCACCCATTGGCCGGGCAGAAAGCGGAAGGCCGGGTCGTCGATGGCGAGGCGCAGCGTGCGGATGCTGGGCGTGGCGGCGTCGAGCGCCGTCACGCGGGCGTCAAAAATGCGCAAGGCTCAGTCCTGGTCGGGTGGGGTGTCGGCCGCGTCGAAACTGAGCGAAGCCGAGTTGATGCAGTAGCGCATGCCGGTGGGCGCAGGGCCGTCCGGGAACACATGGCCCAGGTGCGACCCGCACTTGTGGCAGAGCGCCTCGGTGCGCACCATGCCGTGCGTGGTGTCGGTCTTTTCAGCCACCGCACCGGGTTTCAGCGCCTGATAGAAGCTGGGCCAGCCCGTGCCGGAATCGAACTTGGTGGACGAATCGAACAGCGGTTCGCCGCAGGCCGCGCAGCGATACGCGCCGCGAGCGTGATGGTCCCAGTATTGCCCGGTGAAGGCGCGCTCGGTGCCTTTTTCACGCAGGATGCGGTACTGCTCCGCGGAGAGTGTGGCGCGCCATTCGGCGTCGGTTTTGGATTCGGATGACATGGCTACCTCCGGTCAAGGGCCGCAGTTTACCTGCAAGCCGGGGCCTTACGTTCATCATAGATTTGACTGATGACATGATAGTCCGATCGTATGACTGCTTGATGGCGGGCCGCATCCACGCGCGATCTGCGCATTTTTTGCATAAATAAAACGCCAGAGGTTGACAGCGTCATGCAGGCCGGATTACTCTTCGTTCAGGTTTTAGACTTAGTCTAAACACTGCATTTCATCCTGTCGCTTCGTGTTTGTTTTTACAGGCGACAGATGGGAAACCCCTGCCGCAAGGCAATTACGTAAACATAATGGAGATCAGGTTATGCAACTCAAAGGCTCGAAAACCGAAGACCATCTGAAGGCCGCCTTCGCAGGCGAATCGCAGGCCAACCGCCGCTACCTCTATTTCGCAGCAAAAGCCGACGTTGAAGGCTATAACGACGTGGCTGCCGTGTTCCGTTCCACCGCAGAAGGTGAAACCGGCCACGCTCACGGTCACCTCGAGTACCTGGAAAAGTGCGGCGACCCCGCCACCGGCATGGCCTTCGGCCCCACCGCTGACAACCTGAAGACCGCCATCGCCGGCGAAACCCACGAGTACACCGACATGTACCCGGGCATGGCCAAGGATGCACGTTCGGAAGGCTTCGACGAAATCGCCGACTGGTTCGAAACTCTGGCCAAGGCCGAGCGTTCGCACGCCAACAAGTTCCAGAAAACCCTGGACAGCCTGGGCGCCTGATCTGGCCTAGGATGAAAAGCGGGTCGCATGCGGCCCGCTTTTTTTGACCCGCATTTCTCCAACCGCAGTCCCCATACCAATACATGGAGCACACATGAGCACCCGCGAAGGCAGCCTCGAAGCCCCCACCCGCCACCCGCTCGACTGGAAGAACCCCGACTTCTACAGCGAGGATTCGCTCAATCACGAACTCGAACGCATCTTCGACATCTGCCACGGCTGCCGCCGCTGTGTGTCGCTGTGCACGGCGTTTCCCACGCTGTTCGACCTGGTCGACGAATCGCCCACCATGGAAGTGGATGGCATCGAGAAAAAGGACTACTGGAAAGTGGTCGACGAATGCTACCTGTGCGACCTGTGCTACATGACCAAATGTCCCTATGTGCCGCCGCATCCGTGGAACCTCGATTTCCCGCACACCATGCTGCGCGCCAAGGCCATCAAATTCAAAAAGGGCGAGACCACCTTCCGCGACAAGCTCTTGTCCAGCACCGACGCGATGGGCAAGCTCGCCTCGATCCCTGTGGTGGTGCAGGCCGTGAACGCCTCGCTGAAGAGCGCGCCGGTGCGCAAGCTGCTCGACAAGAACCTGGGCATTCACGCCGACCGCATCCTGCCGGAATACGACAGCGCCAAGTTCCGCTCCACCGCCAAACCCAACGGTGATTTCCCCGCCCGCGCCGGTGAAAAAACCCCCGGCAAGGTTGCCATCTACGCCACCTGCTACGTGAACTACAACGAGCCCGGCATTGGCCACGACCTGCTGAAGATTCTGGCGCACAACGAAATCCCCGCCGTGCTGGTCGACAAGGAAGCCTGCTGCGGCATGCCCAAGCTGGAACTGGGCGACCTGGAAGCCGTGCAGTCGCTGAAGGAAACCAACATTCCGCATCTGGCCAAACTGGCGCGCGAAGGCTACGCCATCCTCACCGCCGTGCCGTCCTGCACGCTGATGTACAAACAGGAACTGCCGCTCATGTTCCCCAACGACGCCGACGTGCAGGCCGTGAAGGACGCCATGTGGGATCCCTTCGAGTACCTGATGGCGCGCAACGCCGACGGCCTGCTCAAGTCCGACTTCAAGAAACCGCTGGGCAAGGTGTCATACCACGTGCCCTGCCACCAGCGCGTGCAGAACATCGGCAACAAGACCCGCGACGCCCTGCAACTGGCCGGTGCCCAGGTGAACATGGTGGAACGCTGCTCCGGCCACGACGGCACCTGGGGCGTGAAGACCGAATGGTTCGCCAAGTCGATGAAGATCGGCAAGCCCGTGTTCCGCCTCATGGCCGAATCCCAGCCGGATTACGTGAGCTCCGACTGCGCGATTGCCGCCCGCCACATCCTGCAGGGCATGGGCGAGGGCGCCACCGCAGAAAAAGAGCACCCCATCACCCTCATGCGCATTGCCTACGGCCTGTGAGCCAGACCAGAAAGGAGACGACTTATGCCGCACATCACCCGTGAAAGCCTGATGACCCTGGAAGCCTATTCCAGGGTGCGTGCCAACCTGCGCACCGAAATCATCGCGCACAAGAAAAACCGTTTCGTGATGCTGGGCGAGCACATCAGCCTGCATTTCGAAGACGAAAAAACCATGCGCTACCAGATCCAGGAAATGCTGCGCGCCGAGCGCACCTTTGAGGAATCGGGCATCCAGGACGAACTCGATGCCTATAACCCGCTGGTGCCCGACGGCAGCAACTGGAAGGCGACGATGATGATCGAATACCCCGATCCCGACGTGCGCAAAGTGGAGCTTGCCAAGCTCAAGGGTGTGGAAGACCGCGTGTTCGTGCAAGTGGCCGAAGGCCCCAGGGTCTACGCTATTGCCGACGAAGACATGGACCGTGAAAACGAGGAAAAAACCTCCTCGGTGCATTTCCTGCGGTTTGAACTCGACGCCACCTCGGCCGCCGCCGCCAAGGCCGGCAGCCCCATCCGCGTGGGCATCGACCATCCTGCCTGTCCGCTGCCCGCCATCACCGTGGCCGACAACATCCGCGCCGCACTGGTGGTGGACCTGGCCTGAGCGGCCATGATCAGTGCGCTGCTGATCGGGGAAGTCAAACACCGGCTCGCGGCCAGCGGCCTGCCGCTGGCGGTGGAACTGTGGAACGGCGATGCCTTGGGCGCGCCCCGTGAAAGCGCGCAGGTGGTCATGCGCATCCACAGCCCGGCCGTGCTCAAGTCACTGAGCAAGCCCGGCCTGGGCGTGCTGGCCCGGGCCTACGTGCAGGGCGGGCTCGACCTGGAAGGCGATATCCAGGACATCCTTGCCCTGGGCAACCAGCTGTGCGACGCCGACAGTTCTCCCCCGCGCAAGCGCGACGCCGCCTGGAAATGGTGGCGACACACCCGCAGCCGCGACCGCAAGAACATCCAGTACCACTACGACGTTTCCAACGATTTTTACGGCCTGTGGCTGGACGCCGAGCGCGCGTATTCCTGCGCCTATTTCCGTGACCCCGGCATGAGCCTGGACGATGCCCAGATCGCCAAGTTCGACCATATCTGCCGCAAGCTCGCGCTCCAGCCCGGCGACCGTTTTCTGGACATAGGCTGCGGCTGGGGCGGCCTCATCCGCCACGCCGTGCGCCACTACGGCGTAGAGGCCGTGGGCATCACCCTGTCTGACGACCAGCACGCCTACGCCACCGCCCGCGCGCGCGAACTCAACCTGGCCGACCGCATCGACGTGCGCCGCATGGACTACCGCGACGTGCCCGAAACCGGCAGCTTCGACAAGATTGCCAGCGTGGGCATGTTCGAACACGTGGGGCGCGGCAACCTGGCCGCCTACTTCAGCCAGATCCACAGCCTGCTCAAACCCGGCGGCCTCGTGCTCAACCACGGCATCACCTCCGCCGCCCTCAAGTCGCACGGCCTGGGCGGCGGCATTGCCGAATTCGTCGACGAATACGTGTTCCCCGGCGGCGAACTCGTCCATGTGTCCGAAGTGCTCGGGGCCGCCGGCCAGAGCGGCCTGGAATGCCTGGACGCCGAAAACCTCCGCCCCCACTACGCCACCACCCTGTGGCACTGGGTGCGCCGGCTGGAAGCCCAGACCAGCCGCGCTATCGAACTCATCGGCCAGGAAAAATACCGCATCTGGCGCATCTACATGGCCGGCTCCGCCCACGCCTTTGACCGGGGCTGGCTTGAACTGTGGCAAGTTCTGGCCGGCAAGGCCGTGGACGCCACGCAGCCCAACTATCCGTTCCGGCGGGATTACCTGTATCGGTGAAGGGGCAGGGCGCGCTACACAGCAACATGACAACCGGCCTAATCAAGTGGGCACATAACAAGGGCTGGCTGGAATAGCTGTGCGAGAATCCTTCTCATAAAACAGGGAGGAGCGTTTTGGCACCACAGCCAGAACAACACGCACGCGACAACATCGACCGGCTGCTTGAAGCGGCCGGTTGGCATGTGTGCGACGCTGACAAAGCCAACATCCACGCCGCGCGTGGCGTCGCCATCCGCGAATTCCCGCTGCCAGGCTACGGCTTCGCCGATTACCTTTTATATGTGGACGGCAAGGCCGCCGGCGTCATCGAAGCCAAGAAAGAGGGCGTGACCCTCACCGGCGTCGAAACCCAGTCCGACAAATACACCCAGGGCCTACCCGCCGGTCTGCCGCGCTGGGGCAACCCGCTGCCGTTTGCGTATCAATCCACCGGCGTGGAAACGCGCTTCACCAACGGCCTCGACCCCACGCCGCGCTCGCGACCGGTATTTGCCTTCCATAAGCCCGAACTGCTGGCCAACTGGCTTGCCTTTCTCCCCTCTCCCTCGGGGAGAGGGGCCGGGGGTGAGGGCGCAGCGCTTCACGCAAACGAAGCTCCCGCCACCTTCCTCGCCAAGCTGCAAGCCATGCCGCCGCTCAAGGAAGAAGGCCTCTGGCCCGCCCAGATCACCGCGATCAACAACCTGGAAAAATCCCTCAAGGAAAACCGCCCCCGCGCCCTGATCCAGATGGCCACCGGCTCGGGCAAGACCTTCACCTCGATTTCCTTCATCTACCGCCTGATCAAGTTCGCCGGCGCGCGGCGCATCCTGTTTTTGGTCGACCGCGGCAACCTCGCCGACCAGACGCTCAAGGAATTCCAGCAATACGTCTCGCCCTACAACAACTTCAAGTTCAGCGAGGAATACATCGTCCAGCGCCTGCAGGGCAACCAGATCGACACCACCGCCCGCGTCTGCATCTGCACCCTCCAGCGCATGTACTCCATGCTCAAGGGCAAAGAGCTGCCGCCAGACCTGGAAGAAGTCCCCGTAGACCAACTGACACTCCCCTCTCCCTCGGGGAGAGGGGCAGGGGGTGAGGGCGCAGGCACGAGCACGGGCGTGGGCAGCCTGTTCGGGAGCCCCGAGCCCATCGAATACAACCCCAGCATCCCCATCGAAACCTTCGACATCATCGTCACCGACGAAGCCCACCGCTCGATCTACAACCTGTGGGCGCAGGTGCTGGAATACTTCGACGCCTACCTCGTCGGTCTCACCGCCACGCCAGGCAAGCAGACCTTCGGTTTCTTCCACCAGAACCTGGTGATGGAATACAACCACGAAATGGCCGTGGCCGACGGCGTCAACGTCAACTACGACGTCTACCGCATCAAGACCGCCATCACCGAGGCCGGCAGCAAGGTCGAAGCCGGCTACTACGTGGAAAAGCAGGAACGCGACACCCGCAAGACCCGCTGGGAAGAACTCGACGACGACTTCGCCTACGACCCCAACCAGCTCGACCGCGTCGTCGTTACCCCCGACCAGATCCGCACCATCGTGCGCACCTTCCGCGACAAGCTGTTCAGCGAAATCTTCCCCGGCCGCACCGAAGTGCCCAAGACCCTCATCTTCGCCAAGGACGACAACCACGCCGAAAACATCGTCGAAATTCTGCGCGAGGAATTCGGCAAGGGCAACGAGTTCGCCCAGAAGATCACCTACCGCAGCTATTTACCAGGCAAGGGGGGCGCCACACCCAAGGAACTCATCTCCGCCTTCCGCAACAGCTACCACCCCCGCATCGCCGTCACCGTCGACATGATCGCCACCGGCACCGACATCAAGCCGGTGGAAATCGTCTTCTTCATGCGCGCAGTCAAATCGCGCGGCTTCTTCGAGCAGATGAAAGGCCGCGGCGTGCGCGTCATCAAGCCCGACGACCTCAAGGCCGTCACCCCCGACGCCAAGGCCAAGGACCACTTCGTCATCATCGACGCCGTCGGCGTGTGCGAGCAGGACAAAACCGACGCCCGCCCCATGGAGAAAAAGCCCAGCGTCAGCTTCGAGAATTTGCTCAAGGCGGTGAGCTTCGGCAACACC
>JBEQCD010000088.1:0-9755 GCA_041639515.1 Hydrogenophilales bacterium
TTCTTCTTCGCTGTGCGCAACGTAGAAATTGCCGTCCTCGTCGTACCACGCCGGGATGCGATGCCCCCACCACAGCTGGCGCGAGACGCACCAGTCCTGGATGTTTTCCAGCCACTGGCGGTAGGTGGTGGTCCAGTTTTCCGGCACGAATTTCAGCTCGCCCGAATCGACCACGCCGAGCGCGCGCTTCGCCAGCCCTTCCATGCTCATGAACCACTGGTCGGTGAGCATGGGCTCGATCACGGCGTGGGTGCGGTCGCCGCGCGGGATCATGAGTTTGTGCGGTTTGGCCGAGACGAGCAGACCCTTGGCTTGCAGTTCGTCCAGCAGTTTCTGGCGCGCGACGTAACGATCCAGCCCCTGATATTCGGCCGGGCACAGTTCGTTCATTTTCGCGTCGAGCGTCAGCACGTTGATCGGCACGAGTTTGTGGCGCTGGCCGACCGCGTAGTCGTTGAAGTCGTGCGCGGGCGTGATTTTCACCACGCCGGTGCCGAATTCACGATCGACATAATCGTCGGCGATGACCGGAATCGAGCGTTCGGCAATCGGCAGGCGCACGGTTTTGCCGACCAGATGGGCGTAGCGCTCGTCGTTGGGGTTCACCGCCACCGCCGTGTCGCCGAGCAGGGTTTCCGGGCGCGTCGTCGCGACGGTCAGCACGCCGCTGCCGTCTTCCAGCGGGTAGTTAATTTCCCAGATGAAGCCTTCTTCTTCGGTCGAGACGACTTCGAGATCCGACACCGCCGTGCCGAGCACCGGATCCCAGTTCACCAGCCGCTTGCCGCGATAAATCAGCCCCTCGCGGTACAGCCGCACGAAGACTTCGGTGACGGCGGTCGAGAGTCCCGCGTCCATGGTGAAGCGCTCGCGGCTCCAGTCCGGGCTCGTGCCCAGGCGGCGCATTTGTCGCGTAATCGTCGAGCCGGAATGCTCTTTCCACTCCCAGACTTTTTCGAGGAATTTCTCGCGGCCCAGGTCATGACGCGAAATCTTTTGCGCGTCGAGTTGGCGCTCGACCACGATTTGCGTGGCGATGCCGGCGTGGTCGGTGCCGGGCTGCCACAGCGTGTTGTCGCCGTCCATGCGATGGAAGCGCGTGAGCGCGTCCATGATGGTGTGCTGGAAGGCATGGCCCATGTGCAGCGTGCCGGTGACGTTGGGCGGCGGCAGCAGGATGCAGTAATTCTGCCGGGCGTCGTCGTCGCTTCCGGCCTTGAAATAGCCCGAGTCTTCCCAGTGCGCATACCAGCGCTTTTCGATGTCGGCGGGTTCGAAGGATTTGGCGAGTTCCATGGGGCAGGCGGGCAGGGCAAAGGCGCAATTATCCCAGAAGGCCGGGAATGGGCGAACCCGGAATCGGGATAAAGCTAGTCGCGGGGCGAAGTGGGGGCAGCGAGGATTTCGCGTAACCGGGCTTCAAGCTGGGTGCTGAACGTGGCAAGCGCCTGGTCGATCTGAGCGTGTACGTCGTGCGTGATCTGTTGTTTCAGATCGTCGCCCAAGCGGGGAAGCAGGGTTTGCAGCAGTGACTGAACATCGAGCGGCTCAACGGCGGCAGGGGGCGGATCGGGCGGCGGCAGGGGGGCATCCACCGAAGCCGCCGTGTCCATCGTGGCTGGATTGGCGAGACCGGGCACGGCACCGCGTTCGATCACCTGTGTCAGCACAGGCAGCCAGGCGGGTGGAGCGGAGCTGGATGGCGCAGTCGTCGCAGCAACCGGCTCGTTTTCACCGCGATGCTTTTTCAGCAGCGCATCCATTTTGGAAAGCAGGGGCGCGTCGTCGCTCATGTCTTGCGCGCCGATTCACGCAGGTCGTGCGTGGTCAAGGCATAGCCGCGTGTCTGATAGAACCGGTAGCGCTCGCGGCCGCGTTCGCGGCTGGCGTCGTCCTGTCCGATGATCTCGACCAGACGTTCGAAGCGGGCAAAGGCAGCAGGCTGGGCGGTGTCGAGATTGATCATGACATCCGCCGACTGGAGTGCATCTGCATTGGAGCCGATGAGAACCGGGGTTTCCCCGGCGAGCGCATCGGTATCGCGGCAATGGGGGATGAAGCCCAGAGCCGGTGACGTCCAGAGCAGGCGGTCGATGGCGTCCGCGGTTGCGGGATCGGGCGCGTGAATCATCACCCGCTTGCCTTGCGCGTGGGCCTTGCTGGCAACCCGCCGGGCCACGTCGAGCGGGTCGTCGGCGAAGGTGTAGAAAAGGACTTCGGTCACGGGCTTACTTCTGCGTGCGGTTGATGAGGAAATGTACCAGCAGCGAAACGGGACGACCGGTCGATCCCTTGTCGCGGCCGCCCTTGTAGGCGGTGCCGGCGATATCGAGATGCGCCCAGTGGTATTTTTTGGCGAAGCGCGACAGGAAACACGCGGCGGTGATCGATCCACCCGGCCGGCCGCCAATGTTGGCCATGTCGGCGAGGCTGCTTTTCAGTTGCTCCTGGTAATCGTCCCACAGCGGCATGCGCCATACCCGGTCCCAGGCGTCGTCGGCAGCATGTTCGATCTCGCGTGCCAGCGGGTCGTGGTTCGAGAATAGCGCGCTGGGATGCGACCCCAGGGCAATGACGCAGGCACCGGTGAGCGTGGCCAGATCGACGACGGCGTCAGGCTCGAAACGTTCGGCGTAGGTGAGGGCGTCGCACAGGATCAGGCGGCCTTCGGCATCGGTGTTGAGGATTTCGATGGTCTGGCCCGACATCGAGGTGACGATGTCCCCCGGTTTGTTGGCGGCGGCATCCGGCATGTTCTCGCATGACGGAATCAGGCCCACCACGTTGAGCGGCAGCCCCAGTTCGCCGATGGCGCGGAATGCCCCGAGCACCGCTCCGCCTCCGCTCATGTCGTAGTTCATCTCGTCCATGTCGGCGGCGGGTTTGAGGGAAATGCCGCCGGCGTCGAAAGTAATGGCCTTGCCGACCAGCACCACCGGCTTGTCGCCCTTGGCGCCGCCGTCGTGCCTGAGCACGATGAAGCGGGGCGGTTTGTCGCTGCCCTTGCCCACCGACAGGAAGGAGCCCATGCCGAGTTTTTCGCAGGCGGCGTAATCCAGGATCTCGCAGCCAAACCGATAGGCCTTGGCCAGTTTGCGCGCTTCGCTCGCCAAGTATTCGGGCGTGCAGATGTTCGACGGTGTGTTGCCCAGGTTCTTGGCCAGACCGATGCCATGTGCGATGGCGAGGCCGCGTGCCAGCCCGGTGTCGCCGAATTTCAGTTCGCCGCGTCGTGAAACGGCAAAGGTGACGCGTTTGAGCGGGCGGCGCGGATCGGTCGATTTGCTTTTCAGGCCGTCGAATCGGTACAGGGTTTCGTGTGCGGCGATCACCGCCTGCTCCACGTTCCAGGTGACGTCGCGCTTTTTCACCGGCAACTCGGATAGGGTGACGGTGGCTTCCATCGAACCCGTGTCGCGCAGCGTGCGGATGGCGCAGCCGATGGCCGAGCGGTAGGCCTTTTCGTGGAAGTCGCGTTCCTTGCCCAGACCGATCAGCAAGACACGGTCGGCGAGGATGTTGGGCACCTTGTGCAACAGCAGGGTGCTGCCCGCCTGCCCGTCCATGTCGCCCCCGCGCAGGATCTCGGAGAGGTAGCCGTCGCTGGCCCGGTCGATGTCGATTGCGGGCGAGGACAGCTTGCGGTTTTCGAACACGCCGACGACGACGCAGGCCGTGCGCTGCTTTTCGGGGGCTCCGCTTTTTATGCTAAATTCGATGTCGATTTCCTGGTTTTCCATGTCTGTGCTCAAAAAAGTCCAATTACTCCGGGTCGTGCGCTTGGGTCGGGTGCCTGCCCCGATTATTGGCGCGGCCGTGGCGGAATGTCAAAACTCGCCCGTGCCGGCTGATCACCGCGCGATGCCTGCATGATTCATCGTCGCACCCTGAGCCGCGAGATGGGTCTCACCACCGGTGCCGTGCTCATGGTGCTGGTGGCGATTGCGCTGGTTGTGCTGTTCATCCGTCTGCTGGGTGATGTGGCGCGCGGTGAACTGGCCAACGAGGCCGTGTTTGCCTATCTCGGGTTCTCCCTGCTGTATTTTTTGCCGGTGTTGATGAGTATCGCGCTGTTTTCCGGCGTGCTGATGACGTTTGCACGCATGTGGCGTGACAGCGAGATGGTCATCTGGTTCAACGCCGGCGTGTCGCTCACGCAGTGGTTGCGGCCGGTGCTGGCATTTGCCGCGCCGCTCACGTTCGTGATCCTGTTGCTGACGCTGGCGATCAACCCCTGGGTACAGGCCAAGAAAAATGACTACCGGGACGAGATCAAGAGTCGCAGTGACAGCGGTCTGGTGGTGCCGGGCATGTTCGCGGAGTCGAGTGCAGGCGCACGGGTGTACTACGTGGATTCGCTGAATCCGCTGACCGGAGTGGTGCGCAATGTCTTCATGCAGTCGCGCCTGGACGGCGAACTGGGCCTCGTCGTCGCGCGCGAGGGGGAATACACGCAATTGGAAGACGGGTCGCGCTATCTCGTCTTTCAGGATGGGCGTCGTTACGAAGGTCGCCCAGGGCAACTCGATTACCGGGTAGTCGAGTTCAAGCGTTACTGGATGCGCATGGATCCGGGCGCACCCGGCAAACGCGACCTGAATTACCGGCAGTTGCCCCTGGGGCAGTTGATTGACGATGGCAGTCCTCGTGGACGATCTGAACTCTTGTGGCGGTTCTCACTGCCTATGTCCACCCTGGTGCTCGCCGCGCTGGCGATACCACTGGGCTTTGTGAATGCCCGGGCGCGACGCTCCTATGGGTTTCTGATCGCCCTGCTGTTGTATTTCACTTACTACAACTTCATGTCGCTCTCACAAGCGTGGGTGGTACAGGGGCGGCTGGATTTCTGGGTCGCGCTGCTGCTTCCTCACGCCGTCATGCTCGTCGTGACCATGATCTGGTTTGCACTGCGCACCCGCGTGCGGCCCCTGCGCTGGAGGCCGGCATGAGCCTGCTGGCTCGCTATCTCGGCGTGCAGGTGCTGGTGGCATCGGGTTTTGTGCTGCTGGCCTTGCTTGCCCTGTTCGCGTTTTTTGACGTGATCCAGGAACTGGGCAGTGTCGGACGCAACAACTACGGCCTAGGGCAGGCGGCTGTCGTGGTCCTGCTGAGCGTGCCGGGACATCTCTATGAAATCCTGCCGATCGCTGCCCTAATCGGCACCCTGTTCGCGCTGTCCCGGCTGGTCGGCAATTCGGAATACGCGGTGATGCGTGTGTCCGGGCTGTCGAGCTGGCGCATGGCCGGCTATTTCGGTGCGATCGGCGTGGCCCTGTCGCTTCTGGTGCTGGCGCTGGGCGAGTATGTTTCGCCCTGGTCGGATCAGGCGGCGCAGCGCTACAAGCTCTCCGCCACGCGTTCGGTGGTGGCCCAGCAGTTCCGCTCGGGACTATGGGTCAAGGATGGCACGAGCTTCATCAATGTGCGCGAAGTCATGCCGGACAACACACTGCGCGGAATCGAGATTTATGGGTTTGATGCTGCCGGGCGCCTGGGCTGGATACGCGCGGCCGACGAAGCCGACTGGCTGGGCAACCAGACCTGGCGTCTGGACGGCGTGACCGAAACGCATTTCGATCCGGCGGGTATCCGGGCCACCCGCAGTGCCCAGCAAAACTGGCAATCTGTCCTCACGCCGGACATCCTCAGCGTGCTGTTGATTGCGCCCGAAAAAATGTCGGCCCGGACCCTGTGGCGCTATGTCGGGCACCTGAAGGAAAACGGCCAGAAGGCGGCGCGATACGAGCTGGCACTGTGGACCAAGTTCATCAGCCCCTTCGTGATTCCGATCATGATGCTGATCGCCATGCCGTTCGCGATCCAGGGGCCGCGCGCCGGAGGAACCAGCCGCAAGATTTTCTTCGGCATCCTGGCGGGCCTCGCCTTCCATCTGCTGAGCCGGCTGTTCGGCCATCTGGGCCTGCTCAACGACTGGCCTGCCATCCTGGTGGCCAGCCTGCCCCTGATGATCTTTCTGGCCGTGGCGCTCGCGGGCATCCGATGGGTGGATCGACGCTGATGCTGTCGGCACGGGTGCGCGCTTGCCTGTGCATGTGCGACCCGGCGCAAAAAGTGGCGTGTGTGCGCAGTCTTTACACAGACTGGCAGGCGGAATCGGTGCCGCCAGACGACGATCTGTCGGTGGCCGGCATCGATCAGCCAGGGCAGCCTCCCGGCGTGACGCTCGTGCCGCCCCAGCAGGTTCCACGACGCCGGATGGACACCCAGGCGGGCCGCGCGGCGCTGGTCCATGCGCTGGCGCATATCGAATTCAACGCCATCAATCTGGCGCTCGACGCCGTGCACCGTTTTCCGGCGATGCCACGCGAATACCAGACCGACTGGCTGCAGGTGGCGGATGAAGAAGCGCAGCATTTCAGCCTGCTCGCTGCACACTTGCACACCCTGGGGCAGACTTATGGGGATTTTCCGGCGCACAGCGGCCTCTGGGACATGGCGCTCAAGACGGCGCACGATCCCCTGGTACGCATGGCACTGGTGCCGCGCGTGCTCGAAGCACGGGGGCTCGACGCCACCCCGCTCATCGTGGCCAAGCTGCGCGCAGCGAACGATGCGCAGCTGATCGGGATTCTCGCCCGCATCGAGCGGGATGAAATCGGCCACGTGGCCATCGGCAATCGTTGGTACGGCTGGCTATGTTCGCAGCGCGGGCTTGATCCGTCAGCCACCTTTCGGCAATTGCTCGCCGAATACGACGCGCCGCCCTTGCGGCCGCCGTTCAATATCGAAGCGCGCCGGCGTGCCGGCTTCGGTGAGGACGAGCTGGCGTGGCTGGCCAGCCTGCAGGGCCTACAGTCCGAGCGTGGTGGCTGACAACGGTGCCTGTGCGCGCTGCCACTGCGCTTCGAATGCCTGATGCAGGGCGATCGCGCGGGCGGGGTCGTCGAGGTGCAACGCGCCCTGCGGTGCGTTCTTGTCCGCCCGAAACACCACATCGTGACGATTGGCGAGCACGCAGGCATGGTCAGGCCGGGGCGCATGCGGGTCGGCCTGACGGACCACCAGCACATGGCTGAAGTCCCGGATCAGTTGCATCAGCCTGGGCAGGGTGCGTGCGACGTGAGTGGTGTCGTCGAGCAGGCATTCGATCCGGCGCCCACCGCCAGCCACGCACAGGGCGCGCAGGGCAGCATGGCGTGTGGCGTCATCGAGCCGCCAGAGATCGAGATCGCGGTCGTACAGGCGCAACTCGCGCGGGGCGCGCGCCAGCACGGCATCGAAAGCCGCCCGGCATTCGGACGGCGTGACAAAAGGACTTGCGCTCATGAGCGAAGGATCTCCAGCCAGCCAGCGGTATACCAATCATAGAACGGGTCGAGCAGGCTGGCAGGCAGCGGTGCGGGCAGGGCGCGCGAATCGGCAAGCTCTTTCAGTGCGGCGAGGCCGGCCGGGTCGGCCTCGAATGCCTCGCCATTGAGATAGAAGCGCCGGCCGGTGAACAGCAGCCGCGAGCGCGGGTCGAGGGCAACCCCCTGCTGCTGCGCCGTGCGCCGGAAGCTGGCGGGGCTCAAGGGTGCGTCGGGGGGATCGAAAAAGACATTGGGCTTGGGGTCTGACAGATATCGCCCGGCGAATTCGGTGATGTCGCGCCGCGTCCACTTGATCCGCGTGATCATCGCTTCGATCTGGTCGAGCATGGCCCTGCCGATTTCCCCCGGGTGGCGGGGCTGGCGCAGGTCGGGGTCGGCATAGCGGCCATCCAGGGTGAGGGTGTCCTGCAGGTGCATCAGGAAGGCGTGCGCGAGTTCTTCGGCTGCGGGGGCACGAAATCCGATCGAGTAAGTGAGGCAGGTGTCTTCGGCCACGCCATGATGCGCCACATGGGGCGGCAGATAGAGCATGTCGCCTGGGCCCAGCGTCCACTCCGCTTCGGGCGTGAAATGGCGCAGGATTTTCAGCGGCGCATCCGGCAACAGGGACAGGTCGCGCTGGGTGCTGATCTGCCAGCGGCGGTGTCCCTGCCCCTGCAGCAGGAACACATCGTAGGAATCGAAGTGCGGCCCCACGCTGCCGCCGGGCACGGCATGGCTGACCATCAGATCGTCCAGCCGGGCGTGGGGGATGAAATCGAAACGCTTCAGCAGCGCGTCGGCCTCGGGGAGGAAATGGTTCAGCGATTGCACCAGCAGCGTCCAGTCTGTCCGGGGCAGACGCTTGAAATCGGCGGCGCGAAAGGGCCCGTGATCCAGTTGCCAGTTCGTGCCGCTGCCCCGGATCAGGCGGGATTCGACGTCGTCCCGGCGGGCCAGGACCTGCATGTCGGCAGGGCTGAGCAGGCCGGCGAACCCGGGGATGGCATTGCGGATGAGTAGCGGCTTCTTGTGCCAGTATTCACGCAGGAAACGGGCCGGCGTGAGGCCCCCCAGAAGAGAATTTTTCATCAAAATAGTATAGCGATAGGGGCATCATCCTAAAAACCGCAGTTGACCGCTTACCACGCTCACGAACGCCGCATGAACGCTGAATTTTTCGCCTTCGATGATCTTCACCTGTTGGGTGAGGACGCTACGCACCCGCTAGTGCGTCCAACTGCGGTTTTTAGGATCATTGCCCTGTAGAATGCGCCGAAAAATGAGAGCGGAGCCGTCATGCTGACAGCTGGAGAGCGCGCACCGGATTTTTCCAATCCGGATGCGGACATGAACATCGTCGAACTGTCCGAATTCAAGGGCAGGGTCGTGGTGCTCTATTTTTACGTGCGTGACGATACGCCCGGCTGCACCACCGAAGCCATCGAGTTCTCCGAGCTGGAGGGCGAGTTTTCCCGGGCGGGCGCGGTGGTGCTGGGCGTGTCACGCGATGACTGCATCAAACATGGTGAATTCCGCGACAAGCACGGCATCAGCGTCCGCCTGCTCGCCGACAAGGAACAAACCACCTGCGAAGCCTATGGCGTGCTGCAGGACAAGGAAGTGGACGGCGTCATGCGCCGGAGCATGACGCGTTCCACTTTTGTGATCGATAAACAGGGCGTCATCCGTCATGCCCTGTATGGCGTATCCAGCCGCGGCCATGCGGCGGATGTGCTGCAACTGGTAAAGGAACTCAAGTGAACATTGGCAAGGATACCGTCGTCACTATCACCTACATCGTGCGCGATCTCGACGGCCGCATGCTCGAAGAAAGTGACGAACCCGTGAGCTATCTGCACGGCGGCTACGACAACATCTTCCCGGCGGTCGAGGCCGCCCTGGAAGGCAAGGCTGCTGGCGAAGGCGCTGACCTCAAGCTGCAACCGGTCGATGCATTTGGCGAATACGACGAGCAGTTGGTACGCATGGAATCGCGCGAAGCCTTTCCCGAAGGCCTGGAACTCGGGATGCAGTTCGTGGGTTCTCCGGTCGACGGCGGCGAGGAAATGCTCTACACCGTGACCGACATTGCCGACGACAAGGTGGTGGTGGACGGCAATCATCCCTACGCCGGCCAGGCCGTGCATTTCAAATGCACGGTCACGGACGTGCGCGCCGCCACGCAGGATGAAGTGGCCCACCGCCATGCGCACGGCGCACACGGCCATCATCATTGATCCGTGCAATCGGCTGGCGCTGGTAAAATGCCGCGCCATTGCCCTTTCATGACCATTTGATGAAAACCACCTTCCTCGATTTCGAGCAGCCGATCGCCGAGCTCGAAGCCAAGATCGAAGAGCTGCGCTTCGTGCAGGATGATTCCGCGCTCGATATTTCCGAGGAAATCCGTCGCCTGCAGAAAAAGAGCCAGACGCTCACCAA
>JBEQCD010000089.1:0-9605 GCA_041639515.1 Hydrogenophilales bacterium
TCATCGCCGTGGTTGGGGTGGCGATGCTGAACGGCATCGTACTGGTGTCCTTCCTCAACGATCAGCGGCGGCAGGGGCTGTCGGTCAGGGAGGCGGTCAAGCAAGGTGCTGCGCTGCGGCTGCGGCCAGTGTTGATGACGGCATCCATCGCCATCTTCGGCCTGGTGCCGATGCTGCTCTCCAGCGGCGTCGGAGCGGAAACACAGCGTCCGCTGGCGACCGTAGTGGTGGGCGGGCTGTTTACCTCGACGGCGTTGACCTTGCTGCTGTTGCCGCTGATGTACGAATGGGTGGAGAACCGTCGCGAACGCAAACAAGCGAAGTAAACCGGAAACGTGCGGCCTGAAGAGGCCGCACGCAATCACCAGACAGGAGAAAACGCATGAAAGAGATCAAGGCTTACATCCACAATCACCGCATCGGCGATGTGATTCGCGCCCTCAAGGACTCAGGGCAATGCAATGCGAACGCCGGTTGCCACAACCTTGGTGTCATCCCGGTGCAAAGCCTGCTGAAGGCGGTGGATGCCAGGGAGCAGCACTATTCCGTCGAACTCGCCGAAGAGGTCATTCACGAATCCAAGCTGGAATTGGTCTGCGAGGATCACCAGGTGAACGAACTGGTGGACATCATCGCGCGCACCGCCCGCACCGGCCAGGCCATGGCAGGGTGGATTTATGTGAGCGATATCATCCAGGCAGTTCCAGTCGCAGGACGGCCATGACCCCATAGATATCGGCGGAGTCAAAAGCCAACGCAATACTGCGCAAAGCAACCTGAAAGGTACGAACTGCTTCATTGACAGGATAAGTTCGCAGTAACTATAGTGTCGGCCATGCGACGGTTTCTCGTGACCCTTATGCTGTGCCTGCTACCGCTCCAGATATCCTGGGCTGCGGTAGCTGAGTATTGCGGGCACGAGCAGGACAAATCCGCACAGCACTTTGGCCATCACGATGATGAGCACAAAGCTTCTTCTGCAAAACCCGACCCAGACAAGCAGCCCGGGAAATTCAACCTCGGGCACGATCACTGCCATATGGCCGGCTTCCTGGGCCTCATGAACGAGGCGGCTTTCCCCGCCTCTATTCCCCCTATACAGCCCGCGTTGCGATGCGACGAAGCGGCTTGTTCTTCCCTCGCACTGGATAGACCCGAACGTCCCAACTGGTCCGCGCTCGCCTGATACGGCGGGACGGACTCCATATTTTTAGCTAGCACGCACTCTGTAGCCTGCGCGGTTCCGTTTCGCCGGATTCATCCTTTCATTTTTGGAGAATTCGATGCGAAGACATCTATGGCCGCTTGGGTTGGCGGTTCTGTTTTACAACCCATCTTTTGCACAAACTATCGATGCCGCGCACAGCGGCACTGTTGAGCCGAGCCGTGTCAGCGCGATGCGTGACGCCGCACCGGCTGCCGCGCTAACCCTGAAGATAGCGCTGGAGCGGGCATTCGACGCCAACCCGGTACTGTCCGCCGCTCAGCGCGAACTGGATGCAATCGAGGCGACGATCATCCAGGCGCAAGTGCGCCCGAATCCGGAAATTGCCGCTTACATTGAAGACACCCGCAAGGCAACACGGAGCACCACGCTCCAGTTGAATCAGCCGATCGAACTGGGCGGCAAGCGCTCAGCCAGGATCGGGGCTGCCGAGCGCGCCCGTGATGCCGCAGCGGCGGAACTGGCCGCCAAGCGTGCCGAGGTTCGTGCGGGTGTAGTGGTGGCTTTCTATGACGTGCTCGTGGCGCAGGAGCGTTTGCGACTCGCGCAGGCCTCGGTCGAACTCGCGCAACGCGCGAGCAGTGCTGCTGCACGGCGGGTCACCGCTGGCAAGGTGTCGCCAGTGGAAGAAACCCGGGCGCGCGTGGCCGAAGCGGGTGTACGCGTCGAATTGGCTATCGCGACCAGCGAACTGGCCACGGCGCGCAAGCAACTTGTCAGTACCTGGGGCGACCTCTCGCCGAATTTTGCGCGGGCCGAAGGCGAACTGACGGCGCTGCCACCGCTGCCTGATCTGGCCGAGCTGAATGCCCGCCTCGCAGCCTCGCCCAATTTGTTGCGGGCCAGGATCGAGGTCGAGCGTCGACTTGCGTTGACGGAGGTCGAACGCAGCCGGCGCGTGCCTGACCTGACCGTTAGCCTGGGTGCCAGGCGCAATGAAGAGTTGGGCCTCAACCAGGCGATTCTCGGGGTTTCGATTCCGATCCCGGTTTTCAACCGCAATCAGGGCAATCTGCTGGAAGCGCTGCACCGTACCGACAAGGCGCGGGATGAACTGTCTGCGGCCGGGGTCCGCCTGTCCAATGAGATGACGCTTGCGTATGAGCGTTTGAGTTCGGCACGCCAGGAGGCAGGGATGCTGCAACAGGAAATTCTGCCCGGTGCGCAAAGTGCCTACGATGCCGCAACCAAGGGTTTCGAACTGGGCAAATTCAACTTTCTCGACGTGCTGGACGCCCAGCGCACGTCATTCCAGGCCCAGTCCCAATACCTGCGCGCGCTGGCTGAGGCGCATCGATCAGCCGCAGCAATCCAGCTCATTCTCGGTGAGGCATCGCCCAGCTCAACCCTGGCTCCAGCCGCCGCTCAACCGTAGGAACCCGACATGAAAATCAACTTGAACAAGAAACAAATGCTTTCCATTGCTGGCGTTCTGGTGGTGGGTGTGGTCATCGCCTGGCTCATCCTCGGCACGAACACGTCACAGATGGAAACCGATGAACATGGGCACGACAGCCACACAGAAGCGGCCGCTCATAACGATGCGGAGCATCACGGTGAAGAAGTGAAAGACGGTCATACGGACGACAAGGAACACGCGGATGAAGAGCACCATGAGGCGGCTGCCGCACCACAGAAAGGTCCGCATGGTGGGAAGCTATTCAAGCAGGACGGTTACGCCATCGAGGTCACGATCTTCGAAGCCAACGTCGAACCGCAGTTCCGTATTTACACCTATCTAAACGGCAAGCCGCTCGACCCGACGGCCAGCCAGGTGACGCTCACGCTTGATCGCCTAGGGCGCCCGCCGCAGGTGTTCAAATTCGTGAAAGAGAATGATTACCTCAAAGGGGACGCGGTGGTTGAAGAGCCACATTCATTCAACGTCACGCTCACAGCACAACACGGCAACAAATCCTATCGCTTTGGTTATGCGCAGATCGAAGCGCGGGTGGCCATGACTGATGCGCAACTCAAGCAAAGCAACGTGGAAGTGCTGACTGCCGGGCCGGCGCGTATCAAGAGCGCATTGAACCTGATTGGCGAAATCCGCTTCAACGAAGACCGTTTGGTACATGTTGTGCCTCGTCTGGCCGGCGTTGTCGAATCGGTCGCGGCCAACATCGGCGACCAGGTGCGCCAGGGCCAGTTACTCGCGGTGATTTCCAGCCAGTCGCTGGCTGACCAGCGTAGCGAGTTGCTGGCCGCGCAAAAACGTCTGTCGCTGGCGCGCACGACTTACGCGCGCGAGAAAAAACTGTGGGAGGAAAAAATCTCGGCCGAGCAGGATTATCTGCAAGCACGGAATGCCATGCAGGAAGCGGAGATTGCTACCCAGAACGCGCAGCAAAAACTGGCCTCGCTCGGCGGCGCAGCGCGGGGGAGCGGCAACC
The DNA here is from genome assembly GCA_041639515.1 of Hydrogenophilales bacterium. Classification (GTDB taxonomy): domain Bacteria; phylum Pseudomonadota; class Gammaproteobacteria; order Burkholderiales; family Thiobacillaceae; genus Thiobacillus. The sequence continues at coordinate 3,619 of JBEQCD010000089.1, forward strand.
TCACACGCTACGAGATACGTGCACCCATCAACGGCGTGGTGGTGGAGAAGCATATTTCTCTCGGCGAAGCCGTGAAGGATGACGCCACCATTTTCATGGTCGCTGACCTGTCAACGGTGTGGGCCGAAATGACGATTTACGCCAAAGACCTGAACACCGTGAAGGTCGGCCAGAAGGCCACGGTCAAGGCCACCGCGTTCGAGTCCCAAAGCAGCGGCGCCGTGTCCTATGTCGGTGCGCTGGTAGGTGAACAGACCCGCACGGCCAAGGCCCGCATCGTGCTGCCCAACCCGAAAGGCATCTGGCGCCCCGGTTTGCCGGTCAACATTGAACTGGTGGCCGGTGAGGTCGAGGTGCCGGTGGCCGTCTCTGCGGAGGCGATCCAGACCGTGCGCGACTGGACTGTTGTGTTCGGTCGCTACGGCGACAACCTCGAAGCACGACCCGTTGAACTGGGACGCAGCGACGGCAAATTCACCGAAGTCATCAGCGGGCTCGCCGCAGGTGAGCAGTACGCCGCGCAAAACAGCTTTCTGATCAAGGCTGACCTGGGTAAATCCGGCGCCAGCCACGACCATTAGGAGACCGCCATGAAACAGATTGTCGCCATTGTGCAGCCGCACCGGCTGGAACAGATCGAGCAGGCTTTGCATGGCCTGGACCACCTGCCCGGATTCACGATTTTTCCGTCACGCGGCCACGCCCGCGGACAGGGGCCGCATCACGCCTTCGTGTCCACCGAGTGGAACCCGGACACCCACGACCGGCTGACCCTGATGATGTTTTGTGCAGATGAACACGCGCAGTCGATCGTGGAAGCCATTCGTGCCGCAGCCCACACAGGCAATCCCGGTGACGGATTGATTGCGGTTACCGAACTTGCCGACGTGCTGCGAATTCGCTCCGGCGAACGCGGCGACGCCGCCCTTTAGAAGGAAAGATTTTCCCATGTTCGAAAAAATCATCCGTTTTTCCATTGATCAGCGTTGGCTGGTGCTGCTGATGGTGCTCGGCATGGCAGCGCTGGGCGTTTATAACTACCAGAAGTTGCCGATCGACGCCGTACCCGACATCACCAACGTGCAGGTACAGATCAACACCGCTGCGCCCGGCTATTCGCCACTTGAAGCCGAGCAGCGTATTACCTACCCGATCGAGACCGTCATGGCCGGCCTGCCCGGTCTGCAGCAGACCCGGTCGCTGTCGCGCTACGGCCTGTCGCAAGTCACGGTCATCTTCGAGGATGGCACCGATATCTACTTCGCGCGCCAGCTCGTCAACGAGCGAATCCAGCAGGCCAGGGGCAAGCTGCCGCCGGGCACCGAGCCCAGCATGGGGCCGATCTCCACCGGCCTCGGGGAGATTTTCATGTGGACGGTCGAGACCAGGGAAGGCGCGCGCAAGGCCGATGGCACGCCCTACACTCCCACCGACCTGCGCGAGATCCAGGACTGGATCATCAAACCGCAATTGCGCAATGTGCCCGGCGTGACCGAGATCAACACGATCGGCGGTTACGCCAAGGAATTTCAGGTCGCGCCCTTGCCCGACAAGCTGGTTGCTCACGGCCTGACATTGCAGGATCTGGTCAGCGCGATCGAGCGCAACAACAGCAACGTGGGGGCCGGCTATATCGAAAAGCGCGGCGAGCAGTATCTGATCCGTGCGCCCGGCCAGGTCGCCAACATCGACGACATCGGCAATATCATTGTCAGCAGCCGGCAGGGCATCCCGGTGCGAATTCGGGATGTGGCCGAAGTCGGCATCGGCAAGGAACTGCGCACCGGGGCCGCGAGCGAGAACGGCCGCGAGGTGGTGCTCGGCACCGTGTTCATGCTGATCGGAGAAAACAGCCGTACGGTCTCCCAAGCCGTCGCCAAGCGCCTGGAAGAGATCAACCGCACCCTGCCAGAAGGCGTGGTCGCCCAGACCGTCTATGACCGCACGATACTGGTGGACAAGGCGATCGATACCGTCAAGAAGAATCTGGTCGAGGGCGCTATTCTGGTGATCGTGATCCTATTCCTGTTTCTCGGTAATATCCGCGCGGCGATCATCACTGCCCTGGTCATCCCGCTTGCCATGCTGTTCACCTTCACCGGCATGGTCACCAACAAGGTCAGTGCTAACCTGATGAGCCTGGGGGCGCTGGATTTCGGCATCATCATCGACGGCGCCGTGGTGATCGTGGAGAACTGCGTGCGGCGGCTCGCCCATGCGCAAGCCGTGGCGGGGCGAGCATTGACGCGCAACGAGCGCTTTCACGAGGTGTTCGCGGCGGCCAGGGAAGCGCGCAAGCCGCTGTTGTTCGGCCAGCTCATCATCATGGTGGTGTACCTGCCGATCTTCGCGCTCACCGGCGTGGAGGGAAAGATGTTCCACCCGATGGCGTTCACCGTGGTGGCCGCCTTGCTGGGCGCCATGATCCTGTCGGTCACCTTCATCCCCGCCGCCGTGGCGCTGCTGATCGGCGACAAGGTCAGCGAAAAGGAAAACCGCCTGATGGGGTGGGCCAAGCGCGGCTACGCGCCGATGCTCAATCTGGCCATGCTCAACAAGCCTCTCGTCCTGACCATCGCGGTTGTCGCCGTGGCGCTCTCCGCGTTGCTGGCCACCCGCATGGGCAGCGAGTTCGTGCCGAGTCTTAACGAAGGCGATATCGCGCTGCATGCCCTGCGAATTCCCGGCACCAGCCTGACGCAGGCGATCGAGATGCAAACGGAGTTGGAGCGAACCATCAAGCAGTTCCCGGAGGTGGACCGGATTTTCGCTAAGCTCGGCACGGCCGAGATCGCCACCGACCCGATGCCGCCCAACGTCGCCGACAACTTCGTCATGCTGAAGCCGCAATCGGAATGGCCCGATCCGAAGCGCAGCAAGGCCGACTTGGTCGAAGCCATGCAAGCGGCGGTGGCCAAGGTGCCCGGCAACAACTACGAGTTCACGCAACCGATCCAGATGCGCTTCAACGAACTGCTCTCAGGCGTGCGCAGCGACGTGGCGGTCAAAGTATTCGGCGACGACATGGATACGATGAATAGCACCGCCGGGGAGATTGCGGAAGTGCTGGAGAAGATTCCCGGCGCCGCCGACGTCAAGGTCGAACAAACCACGGGCTTGCCGATGCTGACGATTCATATCGACCGCGAGAAGACCGCACGCCTGGGCGTCAATGTCGGGGACGTTCAGGAAGCAATTGCAATTGCAGTGGGCGGCCGGGAAGCCGGGGTGCTGTTTCAGGGCGACCGGCGCTTCGACATCATCGTCCGTCTGCCAGAGCGGCTGCGCAATGACATGGAGGCGATGAAACAACTGCCCATCAATTTGCCCATGGATGAAACGGGCGGGCAGACTCGCCGTGCCTATTTGCAACTGGGCGACGTGGCAACGCTGGAAGTCGCGCCGGGACCGAACCAGATCAGCCGCGAGGACGGCAAGCGACGTGTGGTGGTGACGTCCAATGTTCGCGGACGGGATATCGGCTCTTTTGTCGCCGAGGCCGAGCAGCGGATACAGGAGTCGGTCAAGATACCGGCCGGCTACTGGACCACCTGGGGCGGCACCTTCGAGCAGCTGCAGTCAGCGGCTAAGCGTCTGCAGATCGTGGTTCCAGTGGCGCTGCTGCTGGTGTTCATGCTGCTGTTCGCGATGTTCAACAACGTCAAGGACGGACTGCTGGTGTTCACCGGCGTGCCCTTTGCCCTGACCGGCGGCATCCTGGCGCTGTGGCTGCGGGATATTCCGCTTTCCATTTCGGCGGGGGTTGGTTTCATCGCGCTGTCGGGCGTAGCCGTGCTCAATGGCCTGGTGATGATCTCCTTCATCCGCTCCCTGCGTGAGGAAGGTAAACCGCTCGATGAGGCGATTCACGAGGGGGCTTTGACCCGGCTGCGTCCGGTACTGATGACCGCCTTGGTCGCGTCTCTCGGCTTCGTACCGATGGCGATCGCTACGGGGACGGGTGCCGAAGTTCAGCGCCCGCTGGCCACGGTCGTCATCGGCGGCATCTTGTCATCGACCGCGCTGACGCTGCTGGTGCTGCCGATCCTGTATCGACTGGCCCACCGGAAGGAGGAAGAGGAAGAAGCGAGCTTTGTCGATGGCAACAAGGGGGCGCCTGCCCCGCTGTAATCAGACGTTTCCAAGGAGCCGCAGTATGGCTGAAAAACTAAAGTTGGACTTATCCCTGGTCTTGCCGGATGTCCCCGACGAGCGCGACGTCTGCGTGGGGCGACTGACGGAATTACTGCAGGCCGAAGGCTTGGAAAAGGTGCACATCATCAGCGAAGACGGCAGCGCCCGCCTTTGCCTGCATTACGACCCGCAGCGGTTTAGCGTGAGTCGGGTGCGCGAGGTGGCGCAAGCGGCCGGGGCAAAAATCGGCAATCGCTATCGTCACGAGACCCTGCGCATCGACGGCATGGACTGCCCCACCTGCGCCACCGTGATCGAGCATGCCCTGCAACGCACGGACGGCGTGCTGGAGGCTTCGGTGAGCTACGCTGTGGAACGGCTGCGTCTGGAGTACGACAGCGAGAAAATTGAGCGTGCGGCGATTGTCCGGCGCATTCAGGCGCTCGGCTATACAGTGCTGGAAGAAGGCCACAAGGCCGGATGGTTCGCCGAACACCGCGAACTCATGTTCAGTGGCGTTGCTGGCCTGCTGCTGCTCGCGGGCTGGCTAGCGGGTCTCGCTGATGCACCGCGAAGCCTGGCGCTCGGCCTGTTGCTGGGCGCTTACGCGGCGGGCGGCTTTTATGCCTTGCGCGACGCTTGGCAGAGCTTGCGCAGCCGCAGCTTCGACATCGATACCTTGATGATCGTCGCGGCGGCCGGGGCGGCGGCCTTGGGTGCCTGGGTAGAAGGCGCGCTGCTGCTGTTCCTGTTCAGCCTGGGTCATGCACTGGAACACCTGGCCATGGACCGCGCGCGCAAGGCGATCGAGGCGCTGGCGGAACTGGCGCCCAAGACCGCCATCGTGCAGCGGGACGGTGCGGAGATCGAAGTGCGGGTCGAAGCCTTGCAGCGAGGCGACCGGGTGATCGTCAAACCGGGCCAGCGCATCCCCGCCGACGGCCAGGTGGCGTCCGGCAACTCGGCGGTCGATCAATCTCCAGTTACCGGCGAATCGATGCCGGTGGAGAAGCAGTCGGGCGACAAGGTATTCGCTGGCACGGTCAACGGCGAAGGCGCGCTGGTCGTCGAGGTGACCAAGCTGGCGCAGGAGAGCACGCTGGCCCGCATGGTTGCGATGGTAGCCGAAGCGCAGACGCAGAAATCGCCCACGCAGCGTTTCACCGACCGCTTCGAGCGGGTTTTTGTACCGGTGGTGCTGGTGGGAGCCGGGTTGCTCATCGTGCTGCCGCCGCTGTTCGGCTTCCCCTTCGCCGAATCCTTTTACCGTGCCATGGCGGTGCTGGTGGCGGCTTCGCCCTGCGCGCTGGCCATCGCCACCCCGTCGGCGGTGCTGTCCGGCATTGCCCGCGCCGCGCGCGGCGGCGTGCTGATCAAGGGCGGCGCGCACCTGGAAAATCTCGGCGTGCTGACAGCTATCGCCTTCGACAAGACCGGCACCTTGACCATCGGCAAGCCCAGGGTGACTGATGTCGTCGCCGTCAGCGGAGACGAGGCACGTCTGCTGACCGTTGCCGCCGCGGTGGAAAGCCGCAGCGCCCATCCCCTGGCGCAGGCGGTGGTGGCGGAGGCGAAGGGCCGCGGTTTAACCTGGAGCGAGGCTGGTAAGACCGAATCCGTGACCGGAAAAGGAGTGCGAGCCGAATTCGATGGACAAAAAATCGCCATCGGTAACGCCAAGCTGTTTGACGGCGAATCCATCCCCGAAGTGATTCAGCAACACGCAGAGCGTCTCCAGACGGAAGGCAAAACCATCATGCTGATCCAGGCCGACGGGCAGTTCATCGGCGTCGTGGCTTTGGCTGATACCCCGCGCGAAGGCGCAAAACAGGTGCTGGAACGGCTGCATCAGC